>JAALLB010000005.1 GCA_011087745.1 Hyphomicrobiales bacterium
TTCGTATCATATCACACCAAAACATTCGGGTTTTGGAGTAGGATGGGTATATCTCGAAAAATATTTTCTCAGAACTCTATACTGATTGAATCTTTTAATCGCACTTTCCCCGGCTATGATGCTTCAAGGAAGTTGGAAGGGTTCTATTGGACTCTAGTAGGTGACTATCCAGGCAGGGTGGAGTAGCAATCACAAATTTTGTTTAGGATTAGCCTTTAGATTGGATGCAAAAACTAGAATTGCATGCAAGATGCAATTGACGAAATTGGGAAGCCATATGCAATAAAGACACCAGTCTTGAACCCGACCTTTAAATTCATATGTGGTAATGGCTCGCAATGTTTTTCATACAAAATCTTTTGTCGATGAAAATGCAATTAGACGTGCAGAAAGACACTTTGATTTACCCCTTTACAAACACTGTTTTTCAGCTATAACCCGCTTCATTCCACACGCAGGATTGCGCTTTTGACCCACAGCCCCTGATTAGGCATTGGTCACGGTTGTTTTTTCCATTCTGGCAAATAGCAAGAATGATACGAAAATGTTTCCAACATAAAAGCGATCCGGTGAAAGCACTTGCTTTTCATTCCCTGCGGAGGTTCAACCGGTAAAGGAGAAATACCACATGGCATTGCCAGATTACAGCATGCGCCAATTGCTAGAAGCAGGCGCTCACTTCGGACACCAGACATCGCGCTGGAACCCAAAAATGGATCGTTACATTTACGGTTCACGCAATAACATTCACATCATCGATCTTTCCCAGTCAGTTCCATTATTGGATCAGGCATTGAAAGTTGTTTCTGATACGGTTGCTGGCGGCGGACGCCTTTTGTTCGTTGGTACCAAGCGCCAGGCTTCAGAAATCATCGCAGATGCAGCAAAGCGCTCAGCTCAGTATTATGTAAACGCTCGTTGGTTGGGCGGCATGCTTACCAACTGGAACACAATTTCAAAGTCAATCAAGCGTCTACGTGAGCTTGAAGGTATTTTTGAGAGTGAGGCCGGTGCTTCACTTACCAAAAAAGAACGCTTGATGCTTACTCGTGAAAGCGACAAGTTGGAACGTGCTCTTGGTGGTATCAAGGATATGGGCGGTACTCCAGACATCTTGTTCATCGTTGATACAAACAAAGAATCTATTGCACTTCAGGAAGCCAAGAAGCTTGGTATTCCGGTCGTTGCCATTCTTGATTCAAACTGTGACCCGGATAATGTTGATTACCCAATTCCTGGTAACGATGATGCTACCCGCGCAATTTCGCTTTACTGCGATTTGATTGCAAAAGCTGCCATCGACGGTATTGCTCGTCAACAAGGTTCAGCAGGTGTTGATCTTGGTGCAGTTGTTGAGGCACCGATCGAAGAGACATTGGTTGCAGAGCCTGCACCAGTTGCAGAAGCTGCTCCAGAAGCACCAGCAGAAGCTGCGCCAGAACCTGAGGCACCAGTTGCCAAAAAAGAAGCTCCGGCTGCAAAAGAAGAAGCACCAGCAGCTGAAGGCGCTGCATTGTTTGCAACACCAGAAGGTGATCCAGACGATCTTAAGCAAATTTCAGGCGTAGGTCCTGTTCTTGAAGGCAAGCTACATGCACTGGGTGTTACCAAGTTTGCTCAGGTAGCAGCATTCACTGCAGAAGATATTGCTAAAGTTGATGATGCACTTAGCTTCAAAGGCCGCATCGAACGCGATGACTGGCTTAAACAAGCTGCCGAATTGGCAAAAGGCTAGTTGAAAACTGGCCCACACCTTTAGCGGGCCTTTCAATCAAATGTTTATAATAAGCGGGCAGGCGAATAACCTCCCGCACAAATGGTTTTAAAACCGGAAAAGAGGCTAAAATGGCTACTATTACAGCTGCTCTAGTGAAAGAATTACGCGACAAATCAGGCGCAGGCATGATGGATTGCAAAAACGCACTAACTGAAAATGATGGTGACGTCGAAGCTGCCATGGATTGGTTGCGTTCAAAAGGTATTGCAAAGGCTGAAAAGAAATCAGGCCGTATTGCTGCTGAAGGTCTTGTTGGCATTGCTGCGGCAGGTACATCTGCTGCTGTTGTTGAGGTGAACTCAGAAACAGACTTTGTTGCTCGTAACGATGGTTTCCAGGAACTTGTTCGCGGTGTCGCTGCTGCTGCACTAACAACTGATGGTTCAGTTGAAGCAGTTGCAAGCGCTGACATGGGCGGCAAATCGGTTGCTGATACAATTATTGCTTCAATTGCAACAATCGGTGAAAACATGAACCTTCGCCGCTCGGCAAAGCTTGAAGTTGGAACTGGCGCTGTTGCAAGCTACATGCACAATGCTGCTGCAGACGGCATCGGCAAAATCGGTGTTCTTGTTGCTCTTGAATCAACAGGCGATGCAGACGCACTGGCAGCGATTGGCAAACAAGTTGCAATGCACGTAGCAGCAACTAACCCGTTAGCGATGAAAGAAGAGGAAGTTCCTGCAGATGTAGCTGAACGCGAACGCGCAGTTTACATGGAAGAAGCTAAAGAATCCGGCAAGCCGCAAGAAATTGCAGAAAAAATGGTTGTTGGTAAAATGAAGAAATTCTTCAAGGAAAGCGTTCTGCTTTCTCAACCGTTTGTTATCAACCCGGACATCACAGTTGAACAAGCTTTGAAAGAAGCTGAGGGTTCTGTTGGCGCACCGATTGAGATGAAAGGCTTTGTTCGCCTGGCACTTGGTGAAGGCGTTGAAAAAGAAGAAGAAGACTTCGCAGCAGATGTTGCAGCTACGATGAAAGGTAGCTAATTCTTTTTTGCAAGGAATTTAAGTAAAAACTATGCAGGGCGTTTCGTGACAACGGGACGCCCTTCGTGTATCAAAATCTGAATTAATTGGGTAAGTGATTCATGTCTGGCACATTAAAATACAAAAATGTTCTTTTAAAAGTTTCAGGTGAAGCGATGATGGGCGACACGGGGTTCGGTATAGATCCTGAAACTGTTGGCCGTATTTGTCGTGATATCAAGGAAGGCATAGAGCTGGGTGCCAAAGTCGGACTTGTCGTGGGCGGCGGTAATATTTTTCGGGGCGTGGCACTGGCTGCTAAAGGCGCCGACCGTGTGTCTGGTGATCATATGGGGATGCTGGCCACTGTAATGAACGCAATAGCCCTGCGAATGGCACTGGTTGGAATGGGTGTTGAAGCGGTGGTGCTTTCTGCGATTGATATGGCTGAAGTATGTGAGCGATTTACCCAGCGCGCCGCAGAAAAATATCAGGCTGAAGGCAAGGTTGTGATTTTTGCTGGCGGAACCGGCAATCCTTATTTCACAACAGATACCGCAGCCGCCTTGCGTGCCTGTGAAATGCAATGTGATGCTCTTCTTAAAGCAACACAGGTTGATGGAATTTATACAGCTGATCCGCAAAAAGACCCAAATGCTGAGCGTTTTGAAACAATTACCCATGCCGAAGTGTTATCCAGAGGACTAGAGGTCATGGATGCAGCGGCCGTAAGTCTGACGAAAGACGCAAATGTTCCAGTAGTTGTATTCTCACTTTCTGATGTGGGTGGATTTGCAAAAATATTGAAAGGTGAGGGCCGTTCGACTACGGTAACCGCCAACTAACGATAACTTGAGTAGGAAACAACAGAATGTCCGATAGCCCGATTGACTTAGCTGATCTAAATCGCCGTATGGAAGGCGCGCTTTCTTCGATGAAGGGAGACCTTGCAGGCCTGCGAACTGGACGTGCATCAGCAAATGTTCTCGATCCTATTGCCGTTGAAGCATACGGACAACAAATGCCAATGAACCAGGTAGGTACGGTTTCTGTTCCCGAGCCCCGCACAATTGCCATTCAAGTCTGGGATAAAGGGATGGTTGGTGCCGTTGAAAAGGCAATTAGAGAATCCAATCTCGGTTTGAATCCGGTAACCGATGGAACAAACCTGAGAATACCAATGCCGGAGCTTAACGAAGAGCGCCGCAAGGAGATTGTCAAGATCGTGAACCAATATGCAGAGTCCACCCGCGTAGCAATTCGTCACGTCCGCCGTGATGGTATGGACGCTATCAAGAAGGCCCAGAAAGATGGGGATATTGGAGAAGACGAAGCACACAGCCTTTCAGACAAAGTGCAAAAGTCTACGGATGAAAAGATTACTGAAGTTGATGGCATTATTGCAGCCAAAGAAACTGAAATTATGCAGGTTTAGGGTTTTATGAACGAGGCAGACCAACCAGGTTTTGATGTATCAAGCGGAAATATCCCGCGACACCTTGCCATCATCATGGATGGTAACGGCAGGTGGGCTCAAAAACGAGGATTGCCAAGAACTGTTGGGCATAAACAAGGCGTTGAAGCAGTTCGTGACGCTGTCAAATCTGCTCGGGAAATAGGTATTGAATATCTAACGCTTTACTCGTTTTCATCTGAAAACTGGAACCGTCCGGAAGCAGAGATTTCAGAGTTGTTTGGCCTGCTACGCATGTTTATCCGCAGGGATCTGGCTGACCTTCATAAAAACAATGTCTGTGTAAAAGTAATTGGCCGCAAGAAGGGAGTGCCGGAGGATATTCTCTGCCTGCTGGACGAAGCCCAGAACTTAACAAGTAAAAACACCGCTCAAACGCTGATTATTGCTTTTAATTATGGCTCACGTGATGAAATTACAGACGCAGTTAAACAAATCGCGTCTGATGTTGCTTCTGGCAAGTTGAAAGTTGATGACATAACAGATGGTACAATCACCAATGCGATGGATACCGCAGGCATCCCTGATCCTGATTTGTTGATACGCACTAGTGGTGAAGTTCGTTTATCCAATTTCTTGTTGTGGCAAATGGCTTATTCTGAACTGGTGTTCCTTGACTGTTTGTGGCCAGATTTCTCCAAGAAAGACCTGGAGTCAGCCATAAGCATTTACCAAAGCAGAACGAGAAAATTTGGCGGCTTGGTGATGGAAACAGGTTCGTGAACAACGCCACCAACAATCAATCTCCAGTCACAAAGAAACCATTGATGAGTCAAGAATTAAAACTCAGAATTGTCTCTGCCATCGTGTTGGCAGCAATTGTTCTTTCAATCACCTGGATTGGCGGCCAAACCTTTACACTGTTGTGGGCTGTTGCTGCACTGCTAGTTCTTCGAGAATACAACCGGATTTGTTCAATCAAGATTTCTATTGTCCACAATCTTGCTTCCTTCGTTGCTTTGTTTTTGATCATCGCTGCCTGGATGATAGGTGAACGGGAAACAGCACTAATAATGTTTGGTGTTGGATTTGGTGTTTTGGCTCTATGGCAGATTGTTTTCAGTCGAACAATTTGGGCTGCCTGTGGTCTTGCGTATGCCGCACTACCATTTTTTGCGATGAGTGATTTGCGTTCCGATAACTACAACGGGTTCGTTGTTATTCTTCTGCTGTATTTTTGCGTTTGGGGTGCAGACGTATTTGCCTATTTTACGGGGCGTACAATTGGTGGTCCAAAATTGGCACCTCGAATTTCGCCTAATAAAACTTGGTCAGGTTTTATTGGAAGCTTGATTGGCGCACTTATTTTATCTTATGCAGTCGGTATTGCAGCTGGATTCCAGCCAGCGATGATTTTCTTTGTAATCATGCTCATTGCAGCAGTTGTCTCTCAATTGGGTGATTTGATGGAATCTTCTCTCAAACGCCGATTTGGTGTCAAGGATTTCGGTTCAATTATCCCTGGCCATGGGGGTGTGCTTGATCGAGTAGATGGATTGGTAGTAGCAGCTGTATTTTTATGGCTGGTTTCGCTTTATTTAACCTCTCAGCAAGGAGCTGATGTTAATTTCCCAACAGCTTTTGTTAATGCCTTTTTGATGCCATGAATGCACTTATGAATGGGCCAAGTTGACGATAAGTCAGATTTAAACAATTGGAATGAAAATTAATGGAATTTCTAGCTAGCTTTGCAGACAGTGGCCTTGGCTTAACTCTGATTATTTTAAGGTTTGTTGTCGTATTGACTGTCGTCGTGTTTATTCATGAGTTGGGTCATTATCTAGTAGCCCGTTGGAATGGTGTAGATTGTCAAGCGTTTTCAATTGGTTTTGGGCCAGAATTATTCGGCTGGAATGACAAAAACAATTGTCGCTGGAAAGTATGTGCCATACCGCTTGGTGGCTATGTAAAATTTCTTGGAGATGCAAACGCTGCCTCAATGCCGGATTTTGAAGGTGAAGAAGAGCAGTTAACCGAACGGGAAAAAGCCGGTCGCTTTGAATACAAGCGTATTGGTCAAAAAGCTGCTGTTGTTGCAGCTGGACCGATTGCAAATTTTATTCTTGCAATTTTGATTTTCTCAGCAAGTTTTTATTTTATCGGTCGATATGTAAGCGATCCAATTGTTTCAGAAGTGCTGGAAAACAGCGCTGCACAAGAAGCTGGCTTTCAAAAAGGTGATATTATTCGCAAGATTGATGGTGAGGAAGTCAAAAACTTTTCTGATATTCTTCGGGCTGTTGGCCCTAACCACGGCCGTGAAATGATATTTACTGTAGCTCGAAGCGGAAAGGATATCGAAATTGCTGTAACACCTAGGCTAACAGAACGTGTTGATAGGTTCGGCAACAAGCAACAAACTGGCTTGCTGGGCATTTCAAGCAACGCTAATGATTCCAATGTTCGAAAGAGAGAATATGGTTTTATCGAATCAATTGGGGCAGGAACGTATGAGACATATTTCGTAATCAAGCGTACCCTACAATATATCAAGGGTATCTTCACAGGTAGAGAGTCTGTTGATCAAATTAGCGGTCCGATTGGGATTGCAAATACAGTAAATGATTTTTGGAGCGAGGGCGTTCAAAATGTCATTATTTTAACTGCCATTCTTTCTGTAAGCATTGGCCTGTTGAATCTGTTCCCAATCCCTATCTTGGATGGCGGGCACTTGGTCTTTTATGCCTATGAGGCAATTGTCGGGAAGCCGATAAATCCGAAGATACAAGAATTGTCGTTCAGATTTGGTTTTATTTTGCTTATGGGCCTCATGATCTTTGCGACAAATAATGATGTCGTTCGGGAATTTTTTAGCTAATTCCTTGATTCGCCTGCTTTTTGCCCGATTTAAGAGCCATTAATTCATACAAGAAATCAATCGATTTGCCATGCTTAATTAGCTCAAATCATTGATATGTTTTGTAAGCTAATTTGTATTTTGTTAACCAAGAAAACTAATTATGTTGGTTCTTAATGCAACACTCTGGCAAAATGGTAATAAGTAGGGGTTTTATTGGCGTCAAATGGTTGCGCAACGGGGAAAACTCTGTAAAAGGTTTGTTAACTAAATAGATTCTGCTTATGCTGGGTCTAAATTTGTGTGACAACGCAGAAAATATCGGGATGATTATGAGACTGAATCATATACTAAAAATAGCCTTTCTCGGACTTTCTCTTTCATTTGTCTCTGTTTTTACAGGTGCCATAACATCAGGAACAATTGTCACAGTTGCACAAGCTGCTGTTGTAAGCAATATTGATGTTCGCGGTAACCAGCGTATCGACGACGAAATTGTCGCGTCATACCTAACAATCAAGCCAGGCCAGAGTTTCAGTGATTTTGATATTGACGATTCTGTAAAGGCGCTGTTTGCAACAGGCCTGTTTGGCGATGTGAGTATTTTCCGTCAAGGTTCAACACTGATTGTTGACGTTCAAGAAAATGGAACCGTAAACAAGGTATTCTTCGAAGGTAATAAGCGTTTAAAAGATGAAGCGCTTAAAAGTGTAGCAAGACTTCGCCCTCAAGGCATTTACAGTGACGAGCAAGCTGCTGCGGATGTTGATCAAATTGCACAAGCTTACGCACGTGTTGGTCGCCAAGATGCAGATATCTCTTATGAGGTTCTTCCACTCGCAAATAATCGAGTAAACGTCATTTATCGTATTAACGAAGGTGATAAGACTAAAATCGGTAGAATTGACTTTATCGGCAACGATACATTCTCGGGTCGCCGTTTGGCTGATGTCATTTCTACAAAAGAAACCGGGCTGTTTGGCTTCCTTCAAACATCAGATATTTATGACCAAAACCGTTTGAACTCAGATGAAGAAGTTCTACGTCGTTTATATTTCAACAAAGGCTTTGCGGATTTTCAAATTCTTTCAACCCAAGCTGTGCTTGATGATGTTGAGAACGAGTATGTCGTAACAATTACGATGGACGAGGGGCCGCGCTACACATTTGGCAATGTATCGATTGAAAGTTCATTAAGTGGTGTCGAAACGATCGCACTTGACGGATTGGTTAAAACACGTGGTGGCGAAAATTACAGCGCTAAAGACGTGGAAGATACTGTTGTAGCAATTACAGAACGTGTTGTAGAAGAAGGCTTTGCGTTCGTTGAAGTGGTACCGCGCGGTAATCGTAATTTTGAAACAAATACAATCGACGTAACCTATTTGATTGACGAAGGTGCTCGTGTATTCATTGAAGATATTCGTATCGTCGGCAACGACCGTACACGTGATTACGTAATCCGTCGCGAATTTGAAATTTCAGAAGGTGACGCATATAACCGCGTTCTGGTTCAAAAAACCCGTGATCGTATCAATAACCTTGGTTTCTTTGACAGTGTGAACGTTTCAACCCGTCCTGGATCTCAGCCTGATCGTATTGTTCTCTTCGTAAACGTGATGGAAAAATCAACTGGTGATTTCTCACTTTCAGGCGGTTTCTCTTCAAATGGTGGTGCTTCGGGTGAAGTGTCCTTCACAGAGCGCAACTTCTTGGGGCGTGGCCAGTTTATTAGAGTCAGCTACCGCGGTTCAGCTGATGAAAACCAGTATTCATTTAAATTCACCGAGCCTTATTTCTTGGGAGGTCGTGTATCCGCAGGATTCGGTATAACATCTCTGCGTTCTGAAGATACCGACGAACGCCAGTATTCAGTAGATACTGACACCGCAACATTTACCTTTGGTTTGCCGCTTACAGAGCATCTTCAATCCAGCGTATTCTATCGTTACTCGAGCCGCAACACTTCGATTTCAAGTTCATTACTTGATCTTGGATCAGCGGTCACACTAGATGGAATACAGGGTAACACTTCAACAGAATTATCCGCAGCTCTCGTGAACAGTGTTGATGTAAATGGCGGTGATTTTGTATCGTCTGGATTTGGTTACTCGCTCGTTTATAACACTTTTGATAATCAACGTACTCCGCGTGAAGGTGTTAGAGCGGCCTGGACGCAAACCTATTATGGTGCTGGTAGTGATGGTAACTACCTTGCAACAGAAGCTTCAATTGCAGCATATTCAACATTGTCTGAAGAAGAAGATATTATCCTCTTTGGGCGTGTGCGCGGTGGTCACATTGAAGTATTTGGTAGCGATAACAATACTAATTTTAGAACGCTGGACAATTTCGTAGCGCGTCAAAACTACGTGAGAGGCTTTGATTCATTTGGATTTGGACCGCGAGATCCTATTACAGATGATCCTCTTGGTGGTCGTACATACTGGACAGCAACAGCTGAAGTTCTATTCCCGCTACCATTTGTTTCGCGTTCTCTTGGTCTACGCGGCGCATTGTTCGCAGATGCAGGCCAGCTGTATGATGTTGGTCAACCAGCTATCACTGCAATCAACAAAGCAAACCCTGGGTTAACAGCAACACAGTTGGACCAATTGGACTCAGATTCAGTTAGAGCTTCCGTGGGTGCCAGTATTCTTTGGGCTTCACCGTTTGGACCATTGCGCGTTGACTATGCGGTTCCTATTTCTGAAGAGTCTTTCGATAATCTTGAAGAAATCAGCTTTGGTGTAAGTACAGCATTCTAAATTTCTTAGAATTGCAAATGCTAGATTACATAACTCATAAAGGGCGGGATTAAATATGTTTTTTAAACCCGTTTCCATTTCCATCAATGATATTGCATCAGCATGTGGCGCTTCCATTGGCAATGGCAATGGAAAAGAAGAACAACTTATCAACGGTGCATCACCGATAGAGACCGCAACCACGGGCCATATTTCATTTATTGATAATGCCAAATATCTGAAATATTTGGAAAGCACCAAAGCCAGCGCGGTATTTTGTTCTGAAAAACATGTAGATCAACTTCCTGCAGATATCGTAGCATTGGTTCATCCAACACCTTACAAAGCTTATGGAAAAGCAATAACGTTATTGTATCCAACCGCTATGCGACCACAGCCAATATTGGGTGAAGTTGGTGTCTCTGACAAAGCAATTATTGGCTCTGAAGTATCAATGGAAGATGGTGTTACAATCGAAGCAGGCGCGGTTGTAGGTGCACGTGCATCCATAGGTTCGGGTAGTGTTATTTTGTCCAGCGCAGTAATTGGTTCTGATGTGCAAATCGGTCGAAATACCACCGTTGGCGCTAATGCCACAGTCGTAAATGCATTTATTGGCGATGATGTAATTATTCATAATAGCGTGCAAATAGGTCAAGACGGATTTGGTTTTGCCATGGGTGCTGGTGGCCATCACAAGGTACCACAAATAGGACGGGTAATTATTCAGGATAAAGTCGAGATTGGCGCAAATTCTACTGTTGATCGAGGCGCTAATCGCGATACAGTTATAGGTGAGGGTTCCAAAATTGATAACCTTGTACAAATTGGACATAATGCGACCATCGGCAGACATTGCGTAATTGTTGGACTTGCTGGTATTTCAGGTAGCGCAACACTGGGTGATTATGTTGTGGTTGCTGGCCAGGCGGGTATTGTAGGGCATACCACAATAGGCGATGGTGCACAGGTTGGCGGGGGCTCTGGTGTTCATGGTGATGTAGCGCCTGGCGAAAAAGTAATGGGGTATCCAGCAATTGCTGCATCAAAATGGATGCGCGAAGCTGCAAAAATCATGATTGCAGACAAGCGTGATAGAAAAAACAAGAAGAAGGGCTAAGGTTTATGTCAGAAGCAACTCTGGGCTTAATTGAAATCAAAGAACTTTTTAAACTTCTTCCGCATCGATATCCTTTTTTGTTAATAGACAAGATTTTAGATGTAAATTCAGACCTATCTGCGGTCGGAATCAAGAATGTAACATTCAACGAACCTCACTTTGCAGGGCACTTTCCAGACGATCCAATTATGCCAGGTGTGTTGATTGTTGAAGCGATGGCACAGACAGCAGGTGCTATTTGTGCAAAGAAAAATTCTGCAGGTCAGCGTAAGCTCGTCTACTTTATGACGATTGACGGCGCTAAATTTAGAAGACCAGTCGTACCAGGCGATGTCCTAGAACTACGAGTGAAAAAAAAGAAACAACGAGGCAGCATCTTTAAATACCATTGTGAAGCTTGGGTTGGCGACGAAAAAGCCGCTGAAGCGGATATTGGGGCAATGATGGTAGATCCGGAAGATAGAGCTTAATGACAACTAATATACATCCTAGTGCAGTAGTAGAAATTGGTGCGAAAATTGGCGCCAACGTTAAAATTGGTCCTTTTTGCCATATTGGTTCTGAGGTTAAACTTGGAGACGACAGTGTTTTACACTCCCATGCTGTGGTGGCAGGCAACACGACCATAGGAAAAAGCGCAAAAATTTTCCCATTTGCATCAGTCGGACATGAACCGCAGGATCTTAAGTTCCACGGAGAAAGAAATTCTCTTCTAATTGGTGATAACTGCACCATTCGTGAGGGGGGTACAATTAACCCTGGAACCGAAGGTGATGATGGAAATACCATTATAGGCAACAATTGTAATTTTTTGGCAAATGCACACGTTGCGCATGATTGCAAAATTGGCAACAACGTAATTTTTTCAAATGCAGTCATGGTCGCTGGACATTGTCATGTTGGTGATAACGTTATCATGGGTGGTGGAGCAGGCGTTCATCAATTCTGCCGAATAGGCAAAAACGCATTTGTTGGTGGTCTTGCGGGAGTCGAAAATGACATTATTCCTTTCGGTATGGCTCTTGGAAATCGTGCATATTTGGGTGGTTTGAATCTCATAGGCATGAAACGTGCTGGTCTGGATCGCGAAAGTATCAAAAAGGCTCGCAATGCCTATAAGCAAATATTCTCAAATGATTTGCCCATAACAGATGCGGTTAAAAACGTTGAAAAAGAACTGGGAAATGACCCGGTTGTCTCTGAAATCCTCAATTTTATCAATGCATCCGATAATCGCTTTCTTTGTACCCCAAGGATAAACAGGGAAGGTTAGGTGCTTTATGAGCACTCCAAAAACTTCTTTGAAAATCACTGCTAATGTTGCCATTTTTGCAGGGCGCGGCAGTTTGCCAAGAGAGTTGGCGGCTCACTTGCGAAACATTGGGTATGAGCCTTTTATAGTTGGTATTGAGGGTGAAGTTGAACCTTGGATCACAAAATATCCGCACCAACTTTTCGTTTGGGGCAAGCTCGGACAATTTTTCAATTATCTGAAAAATAACAAGATTAAACAAGTTGTATTTGCCGGTGGAGTCACTCGTCCAACACTGAGGTTCAGAGATATGGATTGGGGCGGTGTCGTCTCACTTTCTAAAGTCATGGCATTTATGGTAGGAGGGGATAATTCGCTTTTCAAAGGTTTGATAAAGCTATTTGATACACATGGTGTGACAGTGGTGGGAGCCCATGAAATAATGCCCGATTTACTGACTACTCTTGGTTTGTTATTTGGAAGAAAACCATCCAAAAAGGCCATGATTAATATAAACAAGGCGTTTAAAGCATGCAAAGTTCTTGGTGCACTTGATATTGGTCAAGCTGCAGTGGCTGTAGGCGGCCGTGTAGTCGCCGTAGAAGGTATAGAGGGTACTGATGGCATGTTGGACCGAATTGCGTCCATGCGTGCCTCTGGACGCTTGTTTGAAGATGGCAAACATGGCGTCTTGGTTAAGACCATGAAGCCGGATCAGGATATGCGCGCAGATTTGCCAGCAATTGGCCCGCAAACCATTGAGGGGGTTATAAAAGCGGGTTTAAAAGGCATCGCGATTGAGGCAGGGCATTCCCTATTACTTGAAAAGGAAGAAACGCTCGCAAAAGCCAAAGAAGCAGGTGTTTTTGTTTATGGTCTTGAGCCTGACACGAATGGTGCCGGGAAATGAGCAATAAACTGCGTATCTATTTCGTTGTCGGGGAAGAGTCAGGCGATGCGCTAGGTGAAAAGTTGATCTCTGCCTTTGAAAAGCAATCACAGGATATAACACCGATGGGTCTTGCAGGAGCTCGCATGCAGGCAAAGGGGGTTGAAAGCCTGTTTGATATTTCGGAGCTTTCAGTGATGGGTATCTCTGCTGTAGCCAAGAAACTGCCTAGCTTAATAAAACGTATTGGGGAAACAGCCAGAGACGTTATCGAAAAAAAGCCGGATGTATTACTGCTGATAGATAGTCCGGAATTTTCTTATCGTGTTGCAAAAAGAGTGCGCAAACAGTTGCCACAAGTAAAAATAATAAAATATGTAGCGCCTACTGTTTGGGCATGGCGGCCAGGTCGAGCAAAGAAAATCAAACCCTACATCGATCATATTATGGCCATTTTGCCATTTGAGCCGGAACTTTTGAAAAGCCTGGGTGGGCCAGATGCAACCTACGTAGGTCATCCACTCGCTGCTGAAATGCCTACAATTGCTACGAAGTCAAAAAAGAAATGTGCCGAAATTCCCAATTTACTCATATTGCCTGGGTCGCGCCGGGGTGAATTAAAACTCATGCTTCCGGTGATACGTGAGACGTTGGAAATTCTTAAAGACAGAGACAATGAGTTTGAAGTTACGCTTCCTGCGGTTAGCAAGCTGGAAGGTGAAATTCGAGAGCAGGTAAAAAACTGGGAGGTACAACCCAGCATTGTAGTCGGTGAAGAGGCAAAAAAAGAAGCGTTCAAGCAAGCTGACTTGGCATTGGCAACTTCAGGAACTGTAATTCTGGAATTGGCCTTTTATAAAGTGCCAATGATTTCGATTTACAAGCTTGATCGTATCATGATTCAGGTTCGGCATATTATTACCGCCTGGACAACTGCATTACCCAATTTGATCGCAGATTATCCTGTTGTACCTGAACGATTAAACGAAAATGCTCATCCTGAGCATTTGGCCAGAATGCTGGAGCGTTTAATGCTTGATGGGGAAGAACGTGCAGTTCAACTTAAGGGGTTCGATAAAATTGCCAAACAACTCAAGAATGAGAAATCTGGTGCAGAAGTAGCCGCCAAAAAGATTATTGAGATCGTTGGCGTCTAATTATCGAACAAAAAAGGCCGACTAAAAAGCCGGCCTGAAAATTACACGTTACTGAAATTATCTTTTGTCTATTTCCACAAAAGGACGGGATGTCGGGCCAGTATACAACTGACGTGGACGGCCAATTTTTTGTTTTGGATCTTCGATCATTTCTTTCCATTGAGCAATCCAGCCAACTGTACGTGCCACAGCAAACAACACTGTAAACATGTTTGTCGGGAAGCCTAATGCACGAAGCGTGATACCAGAATAAAAATCGATGTTTGGATAAAGCTTCTTCTCGATGAAATACTCATCAGTCAGCGCAATACGTTCCAGTTCCATGGTAACTTCCAGTGTTGGATCATCCTTAATGCCAAGTTCATTTAGAACCTCATGCGTTGTTTCTTGCATGATTTTAGCGCGTGGGTCGTAGTTTTTATAAACACGGTGCCCAAAGCCCATCAAACGGAATGGATCATTTTTGTCTTTTGCACGTTTTACATATTCAGGAATACGGTCAACAGTGCCAATTTCCTGAAGCATGTTTAGTGCAGCTTCGTTAGCACCACCGTGAGCTGGCCCCCAAAGACATGCAATACCTGCAGCAATGCAGGCAAATGGGTTTGCGCCAGAAGAACCGGCAAGACGCACAGTTGAAGTAGAAGCGTTTTGTTCGTGGTCAGCGTGAAGCGTAAAAATTTTATCCATGGCGCGAGCAAGAACAGGGTTTACCTTGTATTCCTCGGACGGAACAGCAAAACACATGTGCAAGAAGTTAGATGCATAATCCAAATCATTGCGCGGATAAACAAACGGCTGACCGATGTGATATTTGTGAGCCATTGCAGCAAGAGTTGGCATCTTTGCAATCATGCGCATGGAAGCAACCATGCGTTGTTTCTCATCAGAGATATCCGTTGAATCGTGATAAAACGCTGAAAGAGCACCTACAACACCACACATGATAGCCATCGGATGTGCATCACGGCGGAAACCGGTATAAAATTTGTTCATTTGCTCATGCACCATTGTATGCATGGTTACCCGTTGGCGGAATTCATCACCATCAGCTTTGTTCGGTAACTCGCCATAAAGGAGTAAATAACAGGTATCAAGAAAATCGCCCTTGTCCGCAAGTTCATCAATTGCATAACCACGGTGAAGCAGAACACCTTCATCACCATCAATAAAGGTAATGTCGCTCTCACAGGAAGCTGTTGAAGTAAACCCAGGGTCGAAAGTGAATGCACCCGTATCTTTGTACAGGCTTGTAATATCTATGATATCAGGACCAACACTTGCCTGACGAACAGAAAAATCCCAACTCTTGTCTCCGATGTTTAGGGTTGCCTTATCGTTAGCCATATTTAAGTCCTTTCTGTTCGCAACCGGCCTTTGCCAATAACGCCATTCAAAAATCAAAATGATTTCTAATTGGGCTGCAGATAGAGATATAAAATATCATCATTCTGCCAGTTGCTTGTTTTTCATTAAGCATACAACATCTGAGGAAGATGTGCTGTTGAGGTATTAGCTATATGATTTGACCGTTTGACACAAGTAAGACATTGGTCACAGGTTTGCGAAAACTTTGACTCCAGTTTTACGCAATAACATCTCTTAGTCTATCAAGTGAGACTGCACGTCCCAAAATTTGCAAAACATCAAATGCTCCCGGTGACGTGGCTTTTCCCGTAACAGCAGCGCGGATGGGCTGGGCGACTTTTCCCAGCTTTAAGTCATTTTCTTCAGTGAAATCACGAATACAAGCTTCAACTGTTTCAGGTTGCCAGTCTGATAACTCTTCAAAAAGCGGTAAAATACCTTTTATGATGGAAAGTCCCTCTTCATTGAGGAGGTTGGCCGCCTTTTCTTCCATGGGTATTGGGCGTTCTTCAAATATGAATGCTGCACCTTGAGCAAGATTTACCAGAGTTTTTGCCCGTTCTTTCAACGCGGGCATTGCTCGAAATAGAACAGGCCGTGTTTGTTCGTCTAGGTTGTCAGCGATAAATTTTCCACCATCAACTTCTGCTAAAATGCTTTCGAAGTAAGCCAAAAGCGCTCCATCATCCATTTTACGTATATATTGACCGTTTATGGCTTCAAGCTTGGTGAAGTCAAAACGTGCTGCGGCTTTGTTCATGCCTTCAAAGCCAAACCAGTCAATCATTTGTTCCAAGGACATTATTTCGTCATCACCATGTGACCAGCCAAGTTTTACCAGATAGTTGCGTAATGCGGCCGGCAGATATCCCATTTCAAGATATTTTTCTGCGCCAGTTGCGCCATGACGCTTTGAAAGCTTGGCACCATCTGCACCATGTATAAGCGGAATATGAGCCATGGTGGGAACATCCCAGTGTATGCCTTGAAAGATAAGCGTTTGGCGAGCTGCATTGATTAAATGATCATCACCGCGGATAATGTGAGTTATTTCCATGTCATGGTCATCAACAACCACCGCCAGCATATAGGTTGGGTTTCCATCCGAGCGAAGCAATATCAGGTCATCCATGTCCTTGTTCGAAAATGTAACAAGACCCTGAACTTGATCATCAACTATAGTTTCACCATCCAGCGGTGCTTTGAGACGAATGACATAAGCTGCATCTTTGGGGGCTTCAGAGGGTGATCGGTCACGCCAGGTGCCATCATAACGAGCAGGCAATCCAGCTGCTTGAGCTTTTTCACGCATGGCTGCAATTTCTTCAGGCGTGCAATAACATTTATAGGCAGAGCCGTTTTCAACCATTTCATGCGCTACATCACGATGTCTTTCAGCCCTCGCATATTGCGAAATTGCTTCCCCATCCCATGCAAGACCAAGCCAGGATAATCCATCTTTGATAGCCAGGATCGCATCTTCGCTCGAGCGCTTGCGGTCTGTATCTTCAATTCGCAACAACATCTTGCCGCCATTGGCTTTTGCGTAAAGCCAATTGAACAATGCTGTCCTAGCACCACCAATATGCAGATAGCCAGTAGGAGAGGGTGCAAATCTTGTAACAACTGGTTTGGTCATGTTCGTTTATGCTCGCTATATCAACCAATTAAGAAAACTTGCAGTCAGCTCAATTTGTCTATTTGATGAAGTCATTGCTCATTTAGCATAGTGAGTAAAAGAGACAAGTACATAAAGTAGGTCCGGTTTGGCAGAAGATGAGGAGCCAAGCGTCCGGATAGTAGAAAAGCAAGAAGAACAAGTTCCAGGGGCGCAATCGCAAAGAACATGGTTTGCCAAAGAGGCAAACAGCTTTTCTGTGCCTGTACCGTCATCTCAATTGCAGCACATTAAAATCCGAATTTCAAACAAGCTTTTGGATCTACGCGACAGCTTTCGGCAAAATGCTGTACATGAGTTGGAAACCGGGCTTGGTTTTAATCTGATGCCGGTATTTTTGGCGATTGGTATCCTGATATTTTTTTCCGTTCCAGTGGATCCTTCACCCATTGCTTTAACCATCACGGTACTGGTTTTGTCAGCAATTGTTTTAAAGCTGAAACTTCAATCAAGGCTATTTCACATTCTCTTGGTTTTTACAGCAATTGCTGGCGGTATGTTGGCAGCTCAATTGGCAACCAATATTAATCACACCCCGATGCTGGAGCGTCAAATGACTGGCCAACTGCAGGCAGTAATCCTGGGAGTTGACCAAAACCGAAGGGGCTCGGCTCGGTATCTGGTCAAACCGATTGCACTTGGCGACCTGCAAAGATCCCAAATTCCTAACCGTTTGAGAGTTTCTGCAGCAGCAAAACATGATCGAATGATGCCTAGCGATTAAATTTCCGGATTGGTAAGGCTTCAGCCAGTTTCTGGACCTGTGTATCCTGGAGGCTATGATTTCTCGTTTTTTGCTTGGCATGATGGGATGGGGGGAAGTGGTTTCTTCATGGGCCGACCAGAAAAATCACAGATTGCGCATGCGCTGAGCTTTGGTGAACACTTTACGGTAGCAATCAACACCATGCGAATAGCGGTTGAAAATCGCATCCTAAAAGCAATGCCGAATGAATCAGGAAAAATTGCGATCGCCCTAGTGACTGGCAATAAAAGCCATATACCAGAAAAAGTTCAAGAAAGTTTGCGAAAAACCGGTCTTGCCCACATTCTTGCAATTTCTGGACTTCACATGGCATTGGTCACATTGACTGTGATCTGGGGTGTGCGGCTAATCTTGGTCTTAATTCCAGCTTTGGCACTGCGATATCCAATAAAGAAATGGGCTGTTTGTGCAGGCTTTTTCAGCGCAACAAACTACCTGATGTTATCAGGAACTGGAATTGCCACACAACGGGCATGGGTAATGATTTCCGTCATGTTATTGGCTGTATTAATGGACAGGCGCGCGATCACCATGAGGAGCGTCGCCATTTCCGCCACGATAATCTTGCTACTTAATCCGCAGAGCCTGTTATCACCAGGGTTTCAAATGTCTTTCGCCGCGGTAACAGCATTGGTTGCAGGTTATGAAATTTTGAACAAACGCAGAAAACAGCAAGCTGAAAATACGTTTGTACCCGTCAGCCAAAGCCTCTTGGTCAAGGGTAGTAATGGACTGTTGGGTTATTTTGTTGGCATAGCAACTACAAGTTTGATTGCTGGTACCGCAACTGCCTTTGTTGCTGCCTGGCATTTTCATCAGGTTGCACCTTTTGGGTTAATGGCAAATCTGCTCGCCATGCCAATAGTCAGTATATTGATCATGCCATTTGTACTCTTTTCAGTACTGTTGATGCCTTACGGTCTGGAATTCATACCGCTCACGTCTGTATCAATTGGAATCAAGTGGGTATTGGAAATATCAACCTGGGTGGAAGAACTATCTCCCAATGGAAATACGGGATTGTTACCAAGGTATGTGATATTCATTTTCGCAATCTTTTTAATTTCAATATGTGTTTTCAAAACCAGATTTCGATTGTTTGGATTTGTGCCGCTTGTGTTTTTGTCATTCACAATGGGAAATCCAAACGTGCCTGATGTTATTGTTTCAGAAAATGGACGGGCAATTGCAATTAAGACTGAAAATGAAAAACTGGGTCTTCTGTTTCCAAGAGGAAGCGCGTTTGTACAAAACATTTGGCTAAAGGCTTGATCAGATGGAAAAAGGGAACAACTCAACCTTTCAAAAGATCAATGCAATCATGAACGCTGCATTGTTGTTTTGCCATCAAGTAAGGTTCTTCACGTCTTGTATAATCCGAAACTGATACAATCATCCTGCAGCCGTCCAGACATACTTGTTGCGCCAAGATTGTGGTGGGTGAATTGCAAAACAAGGGATCCGCAACTGGTGTTAAATCGTTACGACTTTGAACGGTTTGGAACGCACGCCCTGTATATCAATAAAGTTGCGCAGAACGCCAAAATGGAAACCAATAAACTCAAACCAAAAATCCTTGTAGAAACAGCTCTGCCAAGCGCATCAAGACCCTGGCACCGGGTTGTCACCCACCCAAATGATGCCAAATTAAATTAGTGATACTGACGGATAAGTCCGACAAGCTTTCCTTGGACCTTAACCTGATCAGACGGGAAACGGCGGGTCGCATAAGCAGGGTTTGCAGCTTCAAGTGCAATCATGCTTCCTTCCTTGCGGAAAGTCTTCAGCGTAGCTTCTTCATCTTCAATCAGGGCCACAACAATCTCTCCGCCTCTGGCAGTGGATTCCTGGCGAATAATGACCGTATCTCCGTCCATAATACCGGCTTCGATCATGGAGTCACCTTCAACGGTCAATGCAAAATGTTCACCGCCGCCAATCATCTCCGGCGGAACGGTTACAGAATGAGTATTGTCCTGAATGGCAGAAATCGGAACACCAGCGGCAATCTTACCCATAACCGGAACTGAGAACCCAGCTTCATCATTGTCGTGTGTATGTTCAGCCCCAGGAAAGGGCGTGACATTATCAACGGCAGTAAGAGTAGGGCGTTTGGAGCCGAAATCTGCCTGAATAACACTACCAGTTTTAGCAGGTGTCTCAGGTGCTCCCCAAGCTTCCGGCATTTTAATAACCTTAAGGGCTCGAGCACGATTTGGCAGTCGTCGGATAAACCCACGTTCTTCCAGAGCCGTAATCAAACGGTGAATGCCGGACTTTGACTTAAGCTCAAGCGCATCCTTCATTTCATCGAATGAGGGTGGAACACCTTCCGCTTGCATGCGTTCATGAATGAATTGCAAAAGCAGTTGCTGTTTTCTAGTAAGCATAGGACCGACCTTTCAAGAGATAACCAGAATGTGTAGTCAAATTCGATTACAAAAAACGATAGAATCAAAAGAAACATAACTAGAACATTCTATACATGTTCTAGTTATGTTCTACAAGTGTGAAATTGAATTAACGCCAAGTTTTTATTGGGTAAACAGACCTTTGGTGCGTTTGCAGTTTGTTTACCATAACAAGATGTTAAAAATTCATTAGCATTTTTATCAATCTATACTCCGAGTCCTTGAAAATCTGATTATTTGGGGTTGACGTTTCAGGCT
>JAALLB010000237.1 GCA_011087745.1 Hyphomicrobiales bacterium
GTAGGATGGGTATAATTAATAAAAAATTTGCCTGTTTGCATTAATATCCTTCAAAATATGTTGCAGGAGCGGTTTATGGGTATGGCGTTGAAAATTGATGTTGCAGAAGCATGTAGAGGTGCTGGCACTGAAAAACCAATAGATTTAGTGCATCTTTCCAGATCGACCATGGGTGATCGCGATCTAGAACTTGAAGTTTTAAAGATGTTTCTTGCGCAAATGCCGAGCTACCTTCAAATGATAAAATCAGCAAAAACTGATGATGAAATTTATAATGCTGCTCATACCATAAAAGGTGCAGCCGGCAATGTAGGTGCCTTTGCGCTTGCTGATTTAGCACGAAACGCTGAAGAATCCCGGTCATTTTCGATGCAAAAAATTCTAAATGAGTTCAGCCGTATTACAGAATATGTATCAATGCTCTCATCAGAAGAGTAAATGGCGCTTTATATCTTCTTGACTATCGCAATTTTGTTGTTAAACCGCACGTCAGGTTTATCAAATTAATAAAATTCTATGATTGGGCTGTGACATGGCTAAAATTACTTACATCACGCATGATGATCAACGTTTTGAAGTTGACGCTCCAAATGGTGCAACCGTAATGGAGATGGCTATTAAGAACTCTGTTCCAGGTATTGAAGCTGAATGTGGAGGAGCTTGTGCTTGTGCTACATGTCATCTGTATGTTGACGATGCTTGGAAGGACGCTGTTGGCGGGCCAGAAGCCATGGAAGAAGATATGCTGGATTTTGCTTGGGAAGTTCAGCCAAATTCTCGATTGTCTTGTCAGGTTAAAGTGAGTGATGCGCTTGATGGTCTTGTGGTTCGTATTCCTGAGAAGCAAGCTTAATATACTGATTTATAAAGTAATTTTCTGAAATTTTTATGTGTTTTTAAAAAGCCGGTGCAGTTTGCATTGGCTTTTTTTGTAAAAAGATTCGTGACAGATTATTTTTTCACTGATAGCATTTCCATGAAATTTAGAATTGAGGATATAGCCATGAACGTTTATTTAGCCGATCCACTTGCTTTTCCTGCTGAACTCCCAAATGGTTTTCCAACGCTTGAAGGAGAGCCAGTTTTTGACGCTGCTAAGCACTTGCAGATCGAGATGCCGCAGACCGTTATCTCGTTACAGGAGTTTGGTTATTCAGATGAAGATATCGCTCAATGCCCTTGTGATTTTGGAATCACAAATGTGTTTCGAATTTTAAGTGATGAAGGTGCTGAATGCATGTTAAAAGTAGCTCGTTTACTCGAACCATACGTTAAGAGCAACGCACGGATTTCCCGTAATGTTCGTGGTGGAGCCTATCAATCGAAGTTTTTGAGGGATTTATGCCAGTCTAAAGAACTAACGGAGACAGTATCGAAAATTTGCAGGACTGACTTGCTGCCTCATACTATCCCACATCAACTTGGTCATCTAAATTACAATCCGAAAGAAGTAGGTGAAAATTTTGATAAATGGCATGTAGATACGTTGCGCATTGATTTTGTGATGTTTGTGACAGACCCAAATTCTGTGAAAGGTGGAGAATTTGAATATCACCTAGGTACAAAAGATGAAGTTGCAGAGCTTAGAAAAGCTGGCAAACCACTTGATCCTAAAAAGATTATGGCTCCAGCGCTTCCAGGCCCAGGTTATGCAGTGTTACAACAGGGAAACATGGTTGTTCACCGTGCTAAAGGGCTGACTGAGGTTGGTGAACGAATTACCATGGTAAATGGCTATGTGCCCCGTGATGTGAGTTTCCCAGATTACACCCGGTTTGATCAATTGTATCTGGTTGATCCAGAACACATGGCTGCAAGTGAATATTCCCGATATGTGACATGGATGGGCCGTGAACTTCTCGAAGCTCAACTTCAGGGGTTCGAATTTAGTGAAGATAAGACCAAGATGGCGGAAAACTTCGAGCAAGTTGCAAACATGATGTCGGCAGCTGCGGAGCAATTACGTAAGGCTGATGAGGCCAAAATTGAGCATTTTGGTGATGGTTGAAGATTTGCCAAGTTTATGAACAGATTTTGAATGGTTGGTTCATATCATATTCACAGCATAATTGCGATTTGTAGTATGAGTGGTTTCTCTCATGATTCTAATTGAAGAGTCATGAAACCTATATATTTGCCCATAATTTTTTGAAGGTAAGAATAATGAAAAAATTTTTAATCCCTGCAATGGCTGTTTTAACTTTGGCGGCCTGTAATAATGAACCTGAAAAGCCAGCTGCAACGACTACAGAAATACCAGCGGTCACGGCACCAACTGAGCCAACTGTTGAAGAAGTAGCGAAAGCATTGAAAGAAGCTGAAGAGAAGGCTGCTGCTGAACTGGCTGCAAAGAAGGCACAGGCAGAGGAAGAAGCTAGAATTAAGCTTGAAGCGGAAGCAAAAGTAGCTGCTGAGCTTGAAGCCGAGAAAAAGAAAGCGGAAGAAGCTGCTGAAGAGGCCGCTGCAGCTGCCAAGACAGCTGAAGAAGAAGCCGCCAAGGCTGCAGAGGCTGCTGAAGCAGAATTGGCTGAAAAAAAGCGTATTGCTGAAGAAGAAGCTCTCATCAAATTAGAAGCTGAAGAAAAAGTTCGTGCAGAACTTGAAGCAGAAAAAGCAGCTTTAGCGGAACTTGAAGCTCAGTTGGCTGCAGAAAAAGCGGCAGCGGAAGAACTTCAAAATGCAACAACAGGTGTCACAGAAGAAAGTAAATCTGAGGCATTGAATAAAGTTGAAGAAGTCGAAAATGCTATTAAAGGTGTAACAGACACCATTAAAGCACTAGACGGCTTGGTCCAGTAAGAAACTGCCAACCTCGGGGCTAGCCTCGAGGTTGGGCTTTTAGTGTTAAGTTACTCTATTGCTTAGGGAAATAATCCACACATTCACCCTCGCGGTAAACATCAGTCGTTGCGCAGTGTAATGCACCGCCAAATGCGTAAGCATCGCGGAATGGGATCGGTAAGACTTCAAGACCCATTTTGTCGAATTGCTCCATCTGATTTACTTCTGATGCTTAACAGCAGACGGTTTTCTCATCAACCATCAATACATTCATTGATAACCAAACAGACGAATAACAAAGAGCCGGCGGTTGGTTATGGGCGGGACGTGCTGCGTCAAAAATTTCCCAATCGTTTTTGTGGAAATATTCGCGCTGATCATCCGGTAGGCGGCGTTCCGGGTTGTTGATGATTAGGCCCGGGCGAATAGGTGTAAATGTTGCATCGATATGAATTGGATAGGGATCGCCGGGGAAGTTTACTGCTCTGACGCGATGGTCCGGATAGTGGCGACGAAGCCAATCAATTCCCTTAAGATTAGTTGTGAAACCGTGTTGTACGATCAAGTCTTTATACTCCGAGTCCTTGAAAATCTGATTATTTGGGGTTGACGTTTCAGGC
>JAALLB010000006.1 GCA_011087745.1 Hyphomicrobiales bacterium
CGTATCATATCACACCAAAACATTCGGGTTTTGGAGTAGGATGGGTATAAAAAATTTTATTCAACATTTTCAATAGGATAGAAAAAACCCCGTTTGTTACAAAACGTAACAAACGGGGCTTATTAACAGTCTATGAATATTAGTTTGCTTGCCTGCGAAGGAATGCAGGAATGTCCAATTGGTCATCCTCAGAAACTGGCTTCTCTACAGGATTAACCCGGCCCATTGTATCTAACTGGCCACGCTTGGGTGCA
Source organism: Hyphomicrobiales bacterium (assembly GCA_011087745.1). Taxonomy (GTDB): domain Bacteria; phylum Pseudomonadota; class Alphaproteobacteria; order Rhizobiales; family Rhizobiaceae; genus JAALLB01. The sequence goes on from JAALLB010000006.1 coordinate 255, forward strand.
TAAGGATTATCATCCACTCTTGCAGTAGGAGCAGCGGGTTGAGCCGGCTGTTCCACTTTTGCAGCTGGCTGAGGTGCAGGAGCTGCAGGTTTTGGTGCAGCAGCAACAGGTGCAGGTTTTGGCGCCACAGCTGCAGGTGCAGGTGGAGCAACAGGTTGTGGTGCTTGCGCTACAGGTTTTTCTTCTTCCTGATCACGGCCTGCAAAGCTGTTTTTCAATTTATTCAACAAGCCCATCGGACCATGAGAAGCTTCAACTTTTGCCGCTTGTGGAGCAGGTTCTGTTTTTGCTGCAGCTTCAGCTTGAATCATTGGTGCAAAATCTTCAACTTTTGGAATTGATGTTGCCTGAACAATGCCCTGCGGCTCTTCAGCTGCCGGCACCACAAAATCCTGATCTTGTGGCATCAACTCTTCTTCAAGAGCGTTCTTGAACTCTTCTTCGACGTTAGGATCAGAGAAAATTTTGGTAGCAGGTTTGAATGGCTCAAGACCTACGCCATCACGTTCAACACGCTTTGGTGTGTTTGGCAAAGCCATTGCAGCAGCAGTTTTCTCAATTTTGTCAGAAGTTCCTTCAGCTGAGTTAACTTTCGCTGCAATTTGCTGCGGTACAGCTGCAGTTGGATTAGTCTTTGTTAGTGTCGACGTTGTAACTTCAGCAGTTTTTTGCTCGGTATTATGTTCATTCCGGCGTGCAGCTGCATCAATACCCGTTGCAACAACAGAAACTCTAATAACACCTTCAAGGCTCTCATCAAATGTTGCACCAACAATGATGTTTGCACTTTGATCAACTTCTTCGCTGATACGAGTAGCTGCTTCATCAACTTCAAAGAGCGTCATATCACGACCACCTGTAATCGAGATCAGAAGACCTTGAGCACCAGCCATTGTTGTCTCGTCAAGAAGCGGGTTGGAAATAGCAGCTTCAGCAGCAAGTCTTGCACGACCTTCGCCGCCTGCTTCACCGGTACCCATCATGGCCTTACCCATATCGCGCATAACAGAGCGAACATCTGCAAAGTCCAGATTAATCAGGCCTTCTTTGACCATTAAGTCTGTAATACAGGCAACACCAGAGTAAAGAACCTGGTCAGCCATACCGAAAGCATCGGCAAAAGTGGTTTTATCATTGGCAATGCGGAAAAGGTTCTGGTTTGGAATAACAATCAGAGTATCAACGTGCTTTTGCAGCTCGGCAATGCCAGCATCAGCCATTTTCATCCGTCGTTGACCTTCAAATTGGAACGGTTTTGTCACCACACCAACTGTTAGAACACCCATTTCACGCGCAGCGCGAGCAACAACAGGCGCAGCGCCCGTGCCAGTTCCACCGCCCATACCGGCTGTAACAAACGCCATATGTGTACCGGCAAGATAATCTTGTATTTCAGTCATACACTCCTCAGCTGCAGCTGCACCAACTTCCGGCATGGAGCCAGCGCCCAAGCCTTCGGTCACATCTGTGCCAAGTTGAATAATCTTCTCAGCCGCTGACATCGACAACGCTTGAGCATCTGTGTTTGCAACCACGAATTCAACACCTTCAAGGCCACCGTGGATCATATTATTGACGGCATTACCGCCGCCGCCGCCAACACCAAATACCGTAATTTTTGGCTTAAGCTCTGTAATATCAGGCTTCTGCAAGTTAATAGTCATTTTCCTCGTCTCCGTTTTTGTCAGACGGGAAAACCCGCCAGAACCAAGTTTTTTGATGTTGCCATCACTGCCGCATTTCATTGGTATTTTTCTGTGCACCGCTTGTCACCTTTACGAAAAATACTTCACTTTTGAATGTCGCCTCACGTGAGGCGGCACTCCAAAAAACTTTCCCTAAACCAATTGCCTAACCGGCCCAATGGACCGTTGGTTCCCGTTGCCAGCATATTGCTGAACCTTGAGGGAGCAGAAAAATTTTCAATCTTTGCTATCTGTGGATAGATCAAAAGACCCACCGCAGTCGAAAACACCGGACCTTTTGCCATTTCAGGCATTCCGGCAATTCCCATTGGTCGTCCAAGACGCACATTCCGTGAAAGAACACGGCGCGCAACCTCGGTCATTCCGTTTAACTGGCTAGCACCACCAGTAAGCACCAATCGCTTGCCAACAGCATCAGCAAATCCTGATTTTGCAAGTCGATCTCGAATTAATTTCAGTGTCTCTTCAACTCTAGGACGTATAATACGCGTAAGTTGGGCACGACTCACCTGAACAGGAGCATCGCGATCAGCTTCATCAATTGGTGGTATCGTCACCATGGCTTCATCATCGCAAGATCCAAGAAGTGCCGACCCGTATTTAATCTTGATCATTTCTGCATCATCAAGACGTGTTGAAAGTCCGCGAGCCAAATCCATGGTCACATGAGAACCACCAATTGCAATCGCATCTGAAAAAACAAAGCCGCCATCAATAAAGACAGAAAGCGTTGTTGTTCCACCGCCAATATCAATACAGGCACAACCCATTTGCATTTCATCATCAACAAGCGTTGCAAGGCCAGCTGCATAAGGAGTTGCGACCATTCCTTCCACTGAAAGATGTGCCCGATTAATACAAAGTTCCAAATTTCTAAGCGGTGCATTTTCTGCTGTTACCACATGCATATCAACGCCTAGGCGGTCACCAACCATGCCTTGCGGATCAGAAATACCGTGTTCCCCATCAAGCGAATAACCAATTGGGATTGAATGAACAACAGAGCGCTCAGGCGCCAGGGCATGTTGTGCTCCGGCAAGTAAAACTTGTGAAACATCACGATCCTCTACCGCGTGACCTCCAAGCGATATATCAGCTGAAAATGCTTCACTGACCAAACGGCCAGAAGATACATTGGTAATCAGGGAATCGACTGTCATTCCGGCATTGCGCTCGGCACTTTCAACAGCATGCCTGATGGCTTGTTCAGCTTGATCAAGATTAACAATCACACCGGATTTAATGCCGCGCGACTTTTGATGCCCTAGTCCAAGCACTTTAATTTTGTGAGTTCGGCCCAAAACTGCTTCGCCTGGATCTCTTGGCGTTAATTCGGCAATCAAACAACAAACTTTAGAAGTACCAATATCCAAAATACTCACGATCGTCGAACGCTTGTCCGACAAAGGCTTCATACGTGGCAGCAGGCCATCTGATCGCAGCATACTCATGTCTTGTGCCAATCACGCTTGAGCAATTTTTGAATTGCAGTTTTGCGAATTTCAGCTGTGTCTGGATCAAGCTTGATTACCAAGCGATCCGTCAAACGCATATCAATTTGAACCACATCACGATCCAGCAATTCCTTTTTGAGTTGCAAATCTTGCAATTCGCCCAATGCAACTTGCCAATTGGCTTCCGGAAGCAAAACTTGCGGACCATTGCTCAACCGTACATTCCATCGACGACCAGCCACGCGAACATACGCACTGGCTTTTTCAGAGATAACAGGGAAGCGACTAATAACTGAAAGAAATTCAGCAGCAGCCAAATTAGCGCCCTCGCCCACAACCTGCGGTAGGTTCATATGCTTTGGCCCGGCTTGCGAAATCACAAATCCATCACGAGAGATTAAATGCACCTTGCCTTTGGATTGCCAGAGCGCGACAGGTTTTCTTTCAACGACATCCACAACAATTGTATCTGGGTAGACTTTCCTGACAGTTGCAGATTGAACCCATGGATCGTTCAAAACTTCATCACGAGCCGCATCAACTTTGAATGAGAACAACGAATTACCAAGCTGTGTAGCAAGATGCGCCTGCAATATATTGATATCAAGATTATTATTGCCATTTACGACAAGCTTATTGGCTTCAAACCCCATGTAGGATGTTGCGGTAGCCACCAGGCTATTTTTATCAGCATTTTGAATAAAATAGCCAAATCCAACCACAGAAACCAGCGCCAAACCAAATACCTGAAACCCGCGACTTCTAATTAGACCGGCAGGTGTTAGTCCTTGTGCAAACCTAATTGCTCTTCGAACAAAACGTGGCAAGGGAAGTATTTTTCTTGAGTTCAAAACAGAAGAACCCTGCTTTGCATCTGCAAGCAGGTTAACATCCATTTCTTTATGGCGATCATTTCCGCCTAACGGTTGCAAGAAGCGTCCTCCACAATCCAACTCAACAATTCTTCCCAGGAATGTCCCGCATGTGCGGCCTGTTCAGGCAAAAGGGACGTAGAGGTCATGCCTGGCTGAGTATTAATCTCCAGCCAAATAAGTTCACCCGTTCCCATTAACCCATCATCAAGACGGAAGTCAGAGCGCGTAACGCCACGACATCCCACCACTTCATGGGCCTTCAAAGACAGTTTCAGTATTTCTTGGTAAATATTTGGTTTAATTTTTGCAGGAATTATGTGTTTTGACCCACCTTCGGTGTATTTTGCGTCAAAATCGTAGAACTTTTCACCACCTGTCTCGATTTCAGTTACCGCAAGGGCAACATTTCCCATTACCGAGCAGGTCAACTCACGTCCGCCAACGAATCGCTCAGCCATCAAATGCTCGCCATATGGCCAATCTTCACGGGTCAGTTCCTGTGGTGGGTGAGCCGCACCCTCATTCACAATAAGTACACCGAATGAAGAACCTTCCGAAACAGGCTTAATCACATACGGTGGCTTCATCGGATGTTCTTTGGCAGCCTCCTGCCGATTGATCAGCATGGATTCAGCAATAGGTATGTGCGCGCCTTTGGCAATCCTTTTTGCCTTTTGCTTATCCATCGCCAGAGCAGAAGCCAGGACACCAGAATGCGTATAAGGGATATTTAAAAATTCAAGAACGCCCTGGATCAGACCATCTTCACCGTACGGGCCATGCAAGGCATTAAAAACAACATCAGGATTGAGTTTTCGAAGGACCGAACTGATCTTGCGATCCACATCAACTTCAGTAACTTTGTAACCGGCATTTCGAAGACCATCAGCACACGCCTTGCCAGAAGAAAGTGAAACTTCCCTCTCGGATGACCAACCACCCATCAATACCGCTACATGCTTCCCCGTCATTAAAACGCATCCCCGTTACAAATATTACTCTGACTCCATTTTGGAATACTCCCGAATCCAAAATACACAGAATCGCCCTTACGAGATAAACTCGCAAAACTTCTCAATACCTGCCTGTTTACTATTACTGAAAAGACGGTCTGGTTTTCCCAGCTTCTCGCCCTACTCTTTCTTCGCAATCTGATAGTTTGCCGCATTCATCAAACGAAGAGTACATCCCGCAACATGCAACTTGCCGAAGCAAATCACTTATTGGCTGATTCTAACGAAGTTTGAGGATTTTCCAAGGCTTATAATGAGAAAGGCGTACTTTTTTGGGTTTGAACCTAATGACGACCGATGCGTTTTAGTTCCCATTCAAGAGTAATCCCTGTTTTTTCAAGAACTTGACTACGAACATGCTCACCAAGACCCTCCAGATCACTTGATGTTGCATTGCCCATATTTATCATGAAATTACAATGCATTTCACTCATTTGAGCGCCACCTAGGACAAACCCACGCAATCCCGCCTCATCTATTAATTTCCAGGAGCTGAGTCCATCAGGATTTTTAAAGGTAGAACCACCGGTTTTTTCTTTAATGGGTTGAACTGTTTCACGATGATGTTGCACTTCATCCATACGCTTTTGAATGGCATCACGCTGATCTTCAAAGCCTTCGAACACCGCTTTGGTAAATATCAAATCACTGGCAGCAGCTGAGTGCCGATAGGTATACCCCATGTCCGCATGACTAAGTATATGCTTTTGCCCTTTACGATCGATGGCATGAACTTCAACAACACGGTTGGTTGTTTCGGTGCCATTTGCTCCAGCATTCATACGAAGAGCACTCCCGATACCGCCAGGAATTCCATGATAAAATTCAAAACCGCCAAGGCCAACTTCTAGCGCTTTTGCCGCCAGACGCTTGTCTGGAATGGCAGCTCCGGCAAGCAGTTTGTTATCGCCCATATCTTCCGCCATGCCGTACCCTTTGGCAGAAAGCCGAATGACAACTCCCTCAACCCCGCCATCACGGACAAGCAAGTTAGATCCAACGCCTATAACCATCACTGGAATTTCTTCCGGCAAGCGATTCAAAAATAAAGCTAAATCTTCTTCGTCTGCTGGCTGAAACAAAATATCAGCAGGTCCACCAACCTGAAACCAGGTCAGTTTTGACATTAATGCGTCTGGCGTCAACCGGCCGCGAATACCTTCCAGCTTACTCTCCAGCTTTTTTAAAAGCGCCTCTCCAGACATTATTATTTGCCCAATCCAGCAAGCTCATCAGGGAGTGCATATGCCCATTGGCTTACATTGCCTGCACCGAGGAAAATTACAAAGTCACCTGGTTCAGCAAGTTCAGCAACCTTCGCAGCGATCGCTTCGGGCCCGTCAATTGCAACAGCACTTCTGTGCCCACCAGAGCGCAGTCCCTCCGCAAGCGTAACTGAATTAATTCCTTCAATGGGTTTTTCACCCGCTTCATATACAGGAGCAACAAGAACATGGTCTGCATCGTTGAAACAGGCGCAAAAATCACCGAACAAACTTTCAAGCCGCGTATAGCGATGCGGCTGTTTTATAGCAATAACCTTCCCCGAACTTGCCTGACGGGCAGCAGAAAGAACCGAACTGATCTCAACCGGGTGGTGTGCATAATCATCATAGACTTCAACACCGTTCCACGAACCCACATGAGTAAACCGCCGCTTAACCCCGCCAAAGGAAGATAACCCGTCTCTTATAGCTTCATGACTAACACCCAGCTCCAGCGACACGGCAATTGCTGCGGTTGCATTTGAAACATTATAAAGTCCTGGCATCAGCAAAACCAAATCCTCAATACGTTCGATCTCGCCTGTTTTCCGGTCGCGCTTTTCGATCGTAAAATGAGAACTTGCGCCTTTAGCTTCAACATCACAGAAACGCACTTCCGCCTGACGGTTTTCACCGTAAGTTACAACACGGCGGTCTGTAATCTTTGAGACTTGTGCTTGAACTTCCGGATGATCAAGGCACATCACTCCAAACCCATAAAAGGGCACGTTCTCAACAAATGTCGTGAATGCCTGTTTGACGGCTTCATAATCGCCGTAATGATCCAAATGCTCGGAATCGATATTGGTAACAACCGCTACATCTGCAGGAAGCTTGAGGAAAGTACCGTCCGATTCATCAGCTTCTACAACCATCCACTCTCCATCACCCATACGGGCATTGGTTCCAATGTCGTTGATAATTCCGCCATTGATCACCGTTGGGTCCAACCCACCAGCAACAAGCAATGTGCTCACCATGGTCGTTGTCGTTGTTTTACCGTGTGTTCCACCAATCGCGATGGCTTTCTTAAAGCGCATGAGTTCTGCCAACATTTCTGCTCGGCGCACCATTGGCAGATTGCGTTCACGCGCTGCAATACGTTCGGGATTATCCTGTTTAATTGCGGTTGAAGCTACAACAACCTCTGCATCACCCAGATTTTCGGCCCTGTGTCCAATGTGAACTGTAATGCCCTTGTCTCGCAGACGTTGAACATTTGCACTTTCGTTTTGATCAGAACCCTGCACCTCATAACCAAGGTTATGTAGAACTTCCGCAATACCGCTCATACCAATCCCGCCAATTCCAACAAAATGAACCAGGCCAATTTTTTCGGGCATTTTCATGAGAGTATTTTCCTGAACTTAATCGTTATCTTAAACGGCAAGTGCTTCGAGCATATTAGCCAAAGCCTTTGTCGCATCGGGTTTGCCAGTCTTTTTCGCGTTTTTTGCAGCAAGTGCAAGTTTTTTCGGGTCTGCGATAGCACGTGATAATTCATCCGCCAATAGTTTAGGCGTAAGAGCAGACTGATCAAACAAGGTTGCGCCGCCCACAGACGCAACTGCTGCTGCATTGGTCGCCTGATCATGATCAAGTGCATGAGGATAGGGAATCAGAATAGCTGGCCTTCCCATGACTGCAAGTTCACTAACAGTAGAAGCCCCCGCGCGGCTCATCACCAAATGAGAAGCTTGCAGTTTTGAAGCCATGTCACCAAAGAAACTTTCAACTTCAGCATTTACGCCCATTTCCTTATAGGCAGCGATGACCTCATCTTTGTCTTCCGGCCTTGCCTGCTGGACAATGTTTAACAGCTTGCGTTCAACCCCACTCAATAGTTTACAAGCTTCAGGCATAACTTCACTAAAGAACGCAGCACCCTGGCTACCGCCAAAAACCAAAAGATTGAACTTTGCTGTTTTAGTACGTTGCGGATAATTTTGAATTGCTGCCTTTAGAATTTCAGGGCGAACCGGATTCCCGGTTACATTCACCTGAACATCATCAATATGCTTCGTTTCGCCAAAACCTATTGCTACCTTGTTTACTTTTCGAGAAAGCAATCGATTAGCACGCCCCAAGACAGCATTGGACTCGTGAACTAGCGTGGGAATGCCTAACCGTGACGCAGCCAGTAACGGCGGTACCGTTGGATAACCACCAAATCCTGCAACAGCAACTGGCTGTAATTTAGCAAGCAACATGCGGCTCTGCTTGTAGCCAGACCAAAGGCTCTTGAGCGTTTTAAAAATTGCGATTGGATTTTTCGAGCTCAATGTCGCTGACTTGATCTGGTGAATTGCTTCCGCCGGAAACTTGTCTGCAAAACGTTCAACCCGATCATCTGCAGCAAGATGAATAGTATATCCACGCTTTTTAAGCTCATGCGCAACAGCTTCAGCCGGAAACAAATGTCCACCGGTACCACCAGCGCAAAGAAGAATGACACCCTTAGACATATTTACTCCGCTGGTTTGGCAATATGAATTCCAAATCCAATTGATGAGCTTTGTCGGCGTTCAGGTCTTGAACGCGTTAGTGCAAGCAAGAAACCCATGCCCATCGCCATCGCAATCATTGATGAACCACCATAAGAAATAAAGGGTAACGTCATGCCTTTGGCAGGAAGAAGTTTTAAATTAACACCAATGTTGATCATTGATTGAAAACCAAACAGCAGCACAAGACCAGAAGCACTCATGCGAACATAAGCATCATTTTCATCCAATGACTTGGCCAATCCGCGAAGTACAATAAACGCAAAAATTCCAACTAGAAGCATGCAGGCAATAATTCCGAATTCTTCGGCAACTACGGCAAACAAAAAGTCTGTATGACTATCTGGCAGAATATTTTTGACAGTTCCTTCACCAGGCCCTTGTCCCAACCATCCGCCATTGACGATAGCATCAATACCCCTATCAACTTGATAGTTATCGCCCTCACCCGTTATGAACCGATTGATACGGCTGGCAACATGGCTAAACATGAAGTACGCGGTTAGCATCCCAACAACACCAATTATTCCAAGAGCTAAAATCCATACCCAAGGCATTCCTGCCATAAAGAACAAAGCTCCCCAAACAACTGCAATCAACATGGTTTGCCCAAAGTCAGGTTGAACAATCAAAAGCGCTGCAACTATTCCAAATAGAATAATCGAAAACAAATTACCTGGAATATCAGGTCTTCGCGAGTTCTCGGCAAACAGCCAAGCTGTGATTACTACAAACGCTGGCTTTACAAATTCAGAAGGCTGAAGCGTAAACCCAGCAATATAAATCCACCTGCTGGAACCTTTTGCGGATGACCCAATAAACAATGTCGCCAACAAGGCAACTATAGAAAAGGCAAAGAGAATGAATGCTGCTCGCCTCACCTGTTTGGGAGAGAACATTGAAAACCCAATCATGATAATCAAGGTGGGCACCAAAAATACGGCATGATGTTTTATGAAGTGGAACTCCTCAACGCCAATTCGGTCAGCTACTGGAGGACTTCCCGCAAAAGACATCAGGAAACCACATAGCATCAAGAATAATAACGCTGACAGAAGCGGTTTATCAATTGTTCGCCACCATTCGGCCAGCAAGCTTTTATCTGCGCGACTTACCATTTTTAAATTCCCCCGTATGGAATTAAATTATTCAGCTTCTCAACCTCAGTTCGAAATGCTTCGCCGCGAATTTCGAAATTAGGATACTGATCAAAACTCGCACAAGCCGGTGACAGCATCACTACAGCTTTGTCCTTTGATTGCTCCGCATCATTTGCAGCATTCGCAACAGCAACATCCAGCGTCTGCGAGATTTCAAAAACCACATCATTGCCAAGTGTCACAGAAAACTCTGGCGCTACTTCACCAATCAAATATGCCTTGTTAATACGACCAAAAAGCGGACGAAGGCTTTCAATGCCACCTTCCTTGGAAAGGCCGCCCGCAATCCAATGGATATTTTCAAAACTGGCGAGTGCCATCGCAGCTGCATCAGCATTCGTGCCTTTTGAATCGTTTACATAAAGCACATCATCAACACTGCCGATTATCTCCATCCGGTGCGCAAGCCCCGGAAATGAATTCAATCCGGTTTGAATTTCCTCATCACTTAATCCAACTGCTCTACAGGTTGCAATCGCCGCAGCTGCGTTTTGAGCATTATGCCTTCCTCGCAAAGTAGCGATCCCATGCAAATTTGCGACAAAGTTTTCATCACCCGAATTAAAACTAACAACTTGCTCATCAAGCACGCCGTAACCGGAATTAAGATTCTGATTGGAAATGCGAGTGATTGACTTGCCGCTCTGTTCAAGCCTGCTTGCAATATCAACACAATGCGCATCATCATTGCCAATAATACTGGTTGTACTTTTTGCAACCAATCGAGATTTGATCTCGCTATAGTGTTCCATGGTTCCGTGACGATCCAAATGATCCGGAGCAAGGTTTAATAAAATTCCGATCGAGGGATCAAGCTGCGGTGCTAAATCAATTTGATATGAGGAACACTCAACAACATAAATTCTGTCATTAAAAAGCTCATCAAGGGAAAGAACCGCGCGTCCAATATTACCGCCCATTTGAACGTCACGCCCACTACTTGCTAGGATATGTGAAATAAGCGCAGTAGTTGTCGATTTTCCGTTTGTCCCGGTAATTGCAATGAACTGGCAATGTGGCGCAAGTGCCCGGCGTTCATCAGCAAAAAGCTCAACATCGCCAACAATAGGTACATTATGCAGGCTTGCTAAATCCACCGTCCAATGAGGTTTTGGGTGGGTAAGAGGAACGCCAGGTGCAAGCACAAGAGCATCAGCTTTTGAAAAATCAAACTCTCGCAAATTGCCCGTTGGAATGCCTTTCCCAGAAGCTTCTTCAACCTTTGCAGGGTTATCGTCAAACGCTGTTAATTCCGCACCGCCTGCAACCAAAGCTTCAGCCGTTACCATGCCAGAACCACCCAATCCGAAGAGGGCAATCTTTTGTCCTTTGCGTGTGGTAACGGAGATCATCAACAAGTATCCCTTAACGAAGTTTCAGGGTCGCAAGACCAATAAGTGCAAGCATCACGGAGATAATCCAGAAACGAATAACAACCTGGCTTTCCGTCCATCCCTTTTTCTCAAAGTGGTGATGGATAGGCGCCATTTTAAAAACCCGCTTCCCGGTCATCTTGAACGAGGCAACCTGAATGATGACAGATAACGCCTCCATTACAAAAAGGCCGCCAATAATCACCAAAACGATCTCGTGTTTTGTTGCAACGGCAATCGCACCGATCATTCCACCTAAAGCAAGTGAACCAGTATCTCCCATGAAAATCGCGGCGGGCGGCGCATTGAACCAAAGGAAACCTAAACTGGCTCCAATAAGTGCGCCACAAAGAACAGCAATTTCACCTGTGCCTTGCACAAAATGAATTTGAAGGTAGCCAGAAAAAATCGCATTACCTGATAGATAGGCAATAACTCCAAATGCTGCTGCTGCTATCATGACCGGAACAATTGCAAGACCATCCAAGCCATCAGTCAGGTTTACAGCATTACCAGCTGCAACAATAACAAACGCCCCAAATGGCACAAAGAACCAGCCAAGATTCAGCAATAAGTCTTTAAAAAACGGAAATGTAAGCGAAGAAGAAAACGGTTCTTTGCCGGCATTCATAATTGCAAAACAAGCAATCATGGCAATTATGAATTCAAGTGTTAAGCGAGCTTTTCCAGAGAAACCCTTATGGCTTACAGCAGAGACTTTCAGATAATCATCGTAAAATCCAATAAGTCCAAAACCCAATGTCACCAGCAATATGACCCAGACATAAATACTCGACAAATTAGCCCAGAGTAACGATGAAGAAATAAGCCCGAACAAGATCATCAATCCACCCATCGTTGGCGTACCTGCTTTGGCAAAATGTGTTTCAGGCCCGTCTGCTCTAATCGGCTGGCCTTTGCCCTGCCTAATTTTCAACCCGGCAATAATGCGTGGCCCAAACAAAAAGACAATGATGGCTGAGGTTACAAGTGCAGCCCCTGTTCGAAACGTGATGTACCTAAAAATGTTCAGAACAGAAACGTCTGACGAGTATTCCTGTCCAAGATAGTATAGCATCTAGTTTTCCCCTTCACCGTTACATTCGGCTGAAATTATTCAAGTATTTCCTGCACAATCTTCGAAAAGCCCAGGCTGTTGGATGCTTTAAACACCACCACATCACCGGCTTTAAAAACAACCTTTAAACGCTCGGACAAATTGGCTGTATCAACGTAATGCCCGCCCAGTTTTTCCTTCGGTAAAATCTTTGCAAGATGTTCCATTTCTGGCCCAACCAGAAATACAAGATCTGCTTTCGATGAAGAAATAAACTTGGCCAATCCCTCATGAAGCTTTTTGGATTGGCGTCCGAGTTCAAGCATGTCACCCAGTACCGCAATTCTGCGCTTTGTTTTTACTCCGCCATAACTTGCCAGCACATTAAGCGCTGCTTCCATGGACGCAGGATTTGCATTGTAACTTTCATCAATCACAGTGATGCCCATCGCACCTGAACCACCGATTGTATAGCGCGTCCCTCGCCCGTCAGCAGGCGCAACGCGAGACATGGCATCAGCAGTTTTTGCAATTTCGGCACCCGCAAGACTGGCAGCTGCAAGAACGCCAAGACTGTTCATTGCCATATGCTCGCCTGTTACTGGCAACTCATAAACGTAATCTTTGCCTTTAATGCGAACATCAAGCTTCAATCCGCCGTCAGTTTGTTCAAGATGCCTGAGCCAAATGTCCGAACCACGTTTTTGGCCAAAAGAAATCAAATGCTCAATTTTCGCTTCCTTGGCCAAATCACGCAATAATATATAGCGGCGATCATCATGATTTATGATCCCGTAACCACCCGGGATGACCCCATCAAAGATCTCTGCTTTTGCCCGAGCAATATCATCAATCGTATCAAATGCACCGATGTGCGCAGCAGCGACATTATTAATCAGCGCAACATGCGGCCTGATCATTTTAACAAGTGGCCGAATTTCATCTGGATGGTTCATGCCAATTTCAAAGACACCAAACTTGGCACTCTCTGGCATTCTTGCAAGCGTTAAGGGAACACCCCAGTGATTGTTATAAGAGGCAACGGAAGCATGAACCTCCCCACTGACGGAAAGAACCGTGCGCAACATTTCCTTTACAGAAGTCTTACCAACACTGCCTGTAACCGCAATGATTTGAGCTTTTGAACGGGTTCTGGAAACTTGGCCCAAAATTGTCATGGCTTCTAAAACATCACGCACAACAATCAGCGGGATTTTCAATCCTCCCATGGAAACCAATCTGTTCTCATCAACAACTGCAAAAGCAGCACCTGCTCTTAATGCGGCTGGCAGAAAATCATGTCCATCAAACTGATCACCCTTAATGGCAAATAATGCCTCACCTTTTTTTAGCGTTCTTGTATCAATGGAAATACCGATTATGCCCTTTGGCATATTACCAACCGGACGACCATTAGTTGCCGCCAAAATTGCATCTGTTTCCCAAAGATAAGTCATGCGGGCACTCCATCTAAAACGCTACGAATAACATCATGATCTGAAAACGGCAGAACCTTGTTGCCGACAATCTGACCTGGTTCATGCCCCTTACCGGCAACCACAAAACAGTCACCTTCTTCTAAAATTTCGCAACCATGTTCAATCGCTTTTGCTCTGTCGCCAATTTCAATGGCACCTTCACAAGTTGCCAAAATAGCTGCACGAACATCGGATGGATTTTCTGTTCTTGGATTATCGTCAGTTACGATCACAACATCTGCCAGACGAGAAGCAATTTCACCCATGATCGGGCGTTTTCCTGGGTCTCGATCACCCCCACACCCAAAGGCTAAAATAATACAGCCGGAGGTAAACGGACGTAAGGAGGACAATACGTTTTCAAGCGCTTCGGGCTTGTGCGCATAATCGACATAAACCGGCGCACCTTTTTTAGATTTCCCAACCAGTTCCAATCGCCCCGATGCACCCTGCAGTTTTTCCAACGCTTTAAACGCAACATTTGGGGCAGTACCCATGGCAATAGCCATACCGCATGCAACCAAACCGTTTGCAATTTGAAAATCACCAGCAAGCGGGAACTCTATTCGGTAATGTTCGCCACCGTGTTCAAGATCAACGATTTGCCCAAATTGCAAATGCTCTACTTTTTTTAGCGCGATATATTCACCTGCCCTACCCACCGTCAGGACATCACACCCACCTTCGCGTGCTGCATCAATTGCGGATTGCGAAAATGGATCATCCGCAAATATCACGGCAGGCGCACCCTTTGGCAGTCTTTCTCGAAACAACAACATCTTGGCTTCGAGATACTCGTCTACGCTTGGGTGGTAATCCAGATGATCGCGTCCAAGGTTGGTAAATCCGCCAACCGAAAGCCTCACCCCATCAAGACGTCTTTGATCCAAACCGTGCGAAGAAGCTTCCATCGCAGCATGGGTAATTCCTTCGCCTTCAAGTTCATCGAGCAATTTATGAAGGGAAATAGGATCAGGCGTTGTTAGGTTTCCGTAATCATCGCGGCCAGGTGCAACAATGCCTGTTGTCCCTAAGCTGGCTGCAGCACGGTTATCAGTTTCCCAAATTTGGCGAAGAAATGTAGCAACAGAGGTTTTGCCGGCAGTGCCAGTTACTGCTCCAATGATGTCCGGCTGCTGCCCATGAAATTGCGCCGCTGTATATGCCAAAATCCGTCTGGGGTCATCACACCGCCAAACTGGAATGGATACATCGCCAACGTCAGAATTTGTCGAAACTACAGCTGCGATAGCGCCATTTTTTTGGGCTTCAGCTGTGAATTTGGCGCCATCGACATTTGTTCCTGGCAGGCCAAAAAATAGAAAACCGCTTTCAATATCCAAAGAATTTGCAGCAATACCAGAAACATCTATAGCAGCTATTTCTTCTGGGACATCCAGATTCAATTCTGCAATTCTTTCCAGTTTCATATGCGCAGTTTCCCTAACAACTCGCGAATCACGTTTAATCTCTTATCTTGTTTGCCTGTCTAATCAGCAATTAACAAGGGATTCGCAACATTTCCGAAATCAGCCTGCACACCCAATACCGAAGCAGAACGTCTAATTATATTGCGAACAACAGGGGCAGCATTGAGGCCAGCTGTTGCACTCTTCTTACCTTCTTCAGGTTTTGGTTCATCAATAAATACCAAAACAACATACTCAGGATTATCAACAGGGAAAGTTGCAAGGAAGGCATTGAACCTGACTTTGCTTGAATAACGTCCGTTCACAACTTTTTCTGCCGTACCTGTTTTACCGCCTACCCGAAAGCCTGGAACCTCTGCCCGTTTACCAGAACCTTTTTCAACATTCATGCGCAGTAAGTTAAGCATGTGTTGGCTGGTTTTGGAGGATATAACTTGCTTTGCCTCTTCTTCAGCCTGTGCACGGGACCGAGGGAACAGCGTTGGTGCAATAAGCTTGCCACCATTTACAAGCGCCGCACCTGCAACTGCTGTTTGCAGAGGCGTTGTTGTTGCCCCATGACCATAAGAAATGGTAACAGAATTGATCTTTTTCCATTTCTTGGGCTCAACCGGAATTGCCACTTCCGGCAATTCAAACGGCACGCGGCTTAACAATCCAATTCGGTGTAAAAACTCACGGTGACCTTGAATTCCAACAACATCAGCCATTTTCGCTGTTCCGATGTTTGATGAGTAAATAAACACCTCCGGAACGCTCAAAATTCTTCGTTTGGCATGAAAGTCATTGATTGTATGACCACCAATTCGCAGCGCTCTACGTGCATCAAAACGGCTGTTTATATTAACTTTTCCACTATCAAGCGCCATGGCAGTTGTAAAAGTTTTAAAGGTCGAACCCATTTCAAAAAGCCCGGCACTCACCCGGTTTAGGTTTTCTTTTTTGAGCGCATCAACTGGTTTGTTTGGCTTGTAATCTGGAAGAGAAGCCATCGCAACGACCTCGCCGGTATTCGCATTGAGCACAACTGCACCTGCCGCGATCGCTTGATATCTGCGCATGGCTTCAGCAAGTTCTTCGCGCACGTAATGCTGAACCCGCAAATCAATCGAAAGATGAACAGGCTCCATGTCCTTATTGCTGGCAAGACCCAAGGAGCGGAGTTCTTTAAGTCCGCGATCATCAATATATTTCTCTAGACCAGCAATACCAACGTTATCGATATTTACATGTCCGACCAAATGAGATGCCGTTTCACCGTTTGGATAGAATCTACGGGTTTCTTTACGAAAACCGACACCTGGAATGCCAAGCGCCAAAATTCGGCTTTCTACTGCCGGTGTTAATTCACGTTTCAACCATACAAAACCAGCCTTGCTGCTAAGGCGGCGGTGAACCATTTCTATATCAAGGTCTGGAAGCACTGATTGCAGTTTTTCCAATGCCTCATCGACGTCAACAATCTTGTTTGGCTCAGCAAACAAGGAAGATGTCACAATGTCTGTTGCAAGTGTCTCACCATTTCTATCCCTGATGTCAGGGCGTCGGGCAGTGATTGAAATATCTGGGCGTAAACCGGCAGAAGCCTCATTCGGCTCTACAAACCCCAGCATTGCAAGACGTCCAATTATAACTGTATAGGCAGCACCCAATAAAATCATCGATAGGAATATGCGGGACCGCGCCTGCACATCCGCAGATTTTCCCGAGCCATCAAAACTTAGATGAGAAGCATCACGCGGTGGCTTAAAACGCATCTTCATTGCGCCTCTCTTTGGGTTGGGACAGCAACACTGCCGGTGCTAATTTGATTATCTACTTCAGCAAAACCTTCATCATCCTGATCGCTGAAATCAACTTCCGGCCGCTTAATACCAGGCAGAGAATTATCATCCGCTAATTGGGATGGCTCTATCGGTTTCAACTCAAGCTGAATGCCATAATGTTTCACCAGCTTCTCCAACCGCGCAGGGCTGGTCAGCAAGCTCCAATCAGATTTCAAAAGATCAACGCGATTTTTCTCAGCCTCAATCTGCTTTTCCAAAATTGCAACCCGGTCAATCGCTTGTTGGCTGTCGTGCTTAACCTTGAAGGTCCAAACCACTGATCCAAGCAGTGCAGCAACCATCAAGATATCAATACTTCTAAGAACAGGGGCAAATCGCATCTAGAGTCATTCCCCCTTAAGCTGCAAAGCGTTTAAAGACACAAGATTTGGCAATCCGAATATGGACATATCAACCTTCCCTGCTGTGTGATCATTACGTTCACCCCATCGCAATTTTGCAGAACGTGATCTTGGATTAACCTCAGCCTCGTCCTTGCTTGCTTTCAATAAGCCTTTGCCATCAATTTCGAATGTTGCATCTTTATGGTTTACCAAAGGTAAATGCCGGGAACCTTCTTGCCCGCCTGTACGGTCTTTAAAGAACAGTTTCACCAATCGATCCTCAAGAGAATGAAACGTTACAACAACCAACCGTCCTCCCGCCTTGAGCAAACGCTCAGCAGCAAACAAAGCTTCGCCCAACTGCTCAAGCTCTTGATTGACAAAAATCCGCAAGGCCTGAAAGGTTCGCGTTGCCGGATGAATTTTATCAGTCGCACGGCGCCCCAACGTCTTTTCGATCAGGCTTGCCAATTGAAGTGTGGTTGAAAATGGCATTTTTTCGCGTTCACGCACAATCGCGCGCGACACGTGGGAAGCTCTGCGCTCCTCGCCCAAAATTCCAATAACACGGGTTAAATCAGATTGTTTCATGATGTTCACAACATCTGCCGCACTGACACCAGATTGTGACATGCGCATATCCAGCGGACCGTCTTTTTGAAACGAAAATCCGCGCTCTGCCTCGTCCAGTTGCATGGACGAAACACCAATATCCAAGACGACGCCATCAGCCTGTCCAAAATCATTTTCTTCTGCCAACGTATCGAGATACCGAAACTCGCCGGCTACAAGCGAAAGTTTTCCATCCAGCTTTGACACCAGTTCGGCACCATCGCGAATTGCATTTGGATCACGATCAATCGCCATAACCGTTGCGCCAGCCTGAACCATCGCTGATGAATATCCGCCAGCACCGAAAGTGCCATCTACAATTTTTAATGATTTTGAATTTTGGGGAGTGAGTTGCAAACAAGACAAGGCCTCGTTGAGCATAACTGGCACATGACGAACTGGTCCGCCTACAACATCAGTATCGATATTGCTGTCCGTCACGTATTTTGCTCCCCTCGTCTTGTTGCAACACCACCAATAGCGCCCCCACTGACTTCAGATGTGGTACCCCCACTTTTTGCGCGGCGCATCTCCGCGACTTTCTTTCGCGCTTCCTCGCGGTAGGCACGAAACTTTTCCGGCTCCCAAATCTGGAAAAAATGGCCCCGACCAACAAATGCCGCTCGATCTGTAATTCCAGTTTGCTCACGGATTGAATCTGAAAGAATAACCCGCCCTTCACCATCAATTTTTAACTCGGTTGAATCCCCATGAAGCACAAACGAATAAAGTTCATAGTCTTCAGAAAACGGATCCATACGCTCAAGCTGCTGCTCTTTGCGCTCAATTAACTCGACACCACCAGCATCAACTGTTGGCTGGTCTACAGAACTCAAAATATAAAGATGGCTGGTTTTCCCAAGAATTGGTCGAAAAGAAGCTGGGATAGAAACCCTACCCTTTTTATCAACCTTGTTGATCGTGTTCGAAAGGAACCGATCCATAACCAACCTTCCAATTTTACTTGATAACTAACCCTGCTGGAAAGCCATCCCCCAAATGCCTTGAAGCCTTGTGGGCTCTCAACGCACGTTATTCTTATGGGATAACATGGGTAAATTTGGGCGTCAATGGGATTTTAAGGATTTGTAAGGAATTTCGCGCACCAAAATTTCTGGCAACCGAATTCGTCGCTCAACAACAAAGTAAACTCTTATGAATTGGGAAAAAATGAGTCATTTTGACTCAGGTAAATGGCTATCGAAGCGGAAGAAAATACCAGTCGGTCTATAAGCCGGGTTCTGTATGGCCTCGCAAGCGAGACGCGGTGATTATTCATCTGGGATGTCAGTTACCTGACACCTCGGTGCAACCTACCCGGACAATTGACCTGGAAACAGGCTGAAGCATTGCTGCTTCGCATTGTCCCTATTCGGTTTTGCTCCCGATGGGGTTTACCATGCCACGGCCATTGCTGACACGTGCGGTAGGCTCTTACCCTACCCTTTCACCCTTCCCCAAGATAAATCCTGGGAGGTTTGCTTTCTGCGGCACTGTCCCTTGGGTTCGCGGTTACCCACTTCCCCAGCCGGATGTTACCCGGCATCGTGTTTCCATGGAGCCCGGACTTTCCTCCGCTGCATCTTTTCAGATCACGCAGCAGCAATCACCCGACCGACTGGTGAGATTTGTGTATGCTCGACCGCGCTATAAGGCAAGGAGTTTTGAAAACATCAAAATTGGGAATGATTGATAAAAAATATTGCAAAATGAAAATTTCAGGACAAGTCTATCAGTAACGAATATGGAGCTTGGTAAAATGACATATGTTTCTGCAGATATTATTGATAACGGCAACACACTTTTACTTACAGATAACAATGCAGCAAAAACCCGATTCCACGCTGTATGGTTGCGCGACAATGCATTGGATGAAGAAACCCGGGCCGCTAACGGGCAAAGGCTTATTACGCTCAATGAACCGCCGCTTGTTTGTCGGAGGGCGTTTTGTTCAAATGTTAAGCGATTATATCGAGCGTTTT
>JAALLB010000007.1 GCA_011087745.1 Hyphomicrobiales bacterium
TTTCGTATCATATCACACCAAAACATTCGGGTTTTGGAGTAGGATGGGTATAACGTTATTCTTGATAATATCATGTGGGTTTGGACTTGCGATTTAAGGCGATGTGCGATACCCCGATGCTTAGGAAGATTAGTGTTTCGTTTGAACCTTTTTAAACGGAACAGACAAACAGGAGACAAATTCCGTGGAACTCGTTTTACAGGAATATCTACCCGTCATAATATTTATGGCATTGTGCCTTGTTATTGGCGTTGAATTGGCCGTTGCGCCGTTTCTAGTGGCCTACAGAGCGCCGGATGCCGAAAAACTTTCAGCTTACGAATGTGGATTTAATGCGTTTGATGATTCTCGCATGAAATTCGACGTAAGCTTCTATCTGGTTGCGATTCTATTTATCATTTTTGACTTGGAAGTTGCTTTTCTATTCCCTTGGGCAGTAAGCTTTGGATCATTGGGTTGGATAGGTTTCCTATCCATGATGCTCTTCCTGGCCATTTTGACAATTGGCTTTATTTACGAATGGAAAAAGGGTGCGCTTGAGTGGGATTAATCCCTGAACTCGGGTTTGGCGCTAGATACGGATAGTTTTATGAGCAATGGCACAACCACACTAATTGCACCGCAGCCTAAGGGTATTCTTGACCCAAAGACAGGTCAGCCAATTGGTGGTGATAATCCTTATTTCATGGACATCAACAATGAACTTGCTGACAAAGGCTTCATTGTTACCTCAACAGACGATCTGATAAATTGGGCCCGCACAGGCTCACTAATGTGGATGACCTTTGGTCTTGCATGTTGTGCTGTTGAAATGATGCATATGGCGATGCCGCGTTATGACGCTGAGCGTTTTGGTATTGCTCCTCGTGCTTCTCCTCGTCAATCTGACGTGATGATTGTGGCAGGAACACTTACAAATAAAATGGCCCCGGCGCTGCGTAAGGTTTACGACCAAATGCCAGAGCCTCGCTATGTAATTTCAATGGGATCATGCGCAAACGGTGGTGGATACTATCACTACTCTTATTCAGTAGTTCGAGGCTGCGACCGTATTGTGCCAGTGGATATTTATGTTCCAGGTTGCCCGCCAACTGCGGAGGCACTTTTGTACGGCGTTATGCTGCTTCAAAAGAAAATTCGTCGTACCGGCACAATTGAGCGATAGAGGCGGATAATGAGCGATACACAAGAACAAGTCGAAGTTGATTCTCTGGACACATTAGCATCAGTAATTTCTTCTGAAGTTTCAAGCCATATCAATCGTATCAGCCGTGATTATGGTGAGCTTACCGTACATACAAATGGCGATGATATCGTTCAACTAATGCGTTTCTTGCATGATGACAATCGCACTCAATTTGTGTCATTCATTGATGTTTGTGGCGTGGATTATCCTGGTAATAAGCAGCGCTTCGAAGTTGTTTATCATTTGCTTAGCCCAAAACATAACACGCGCATCCGCGTAAAGCTTACGACAGATGAAGAAACACCTGTTCCAAGTGTAACGAGCGTGTACCCTGGTGCAGACTGGTTCGAGCGAGAAGCTTACGACATGTACGGTATATTGTTCACGGGTCATCCGGATCTTCGCCGTATTCTGACCGATTATGGCTTTGACGGGCACCCGTTGCGCAAAGACTTCCCGCTAACTGGTTATGTGGAAGTGCGGTATGACGACGAAGCAAAACGAGTTGTTTACGAACCTGTTGAACTACGCCAGGAATTTCGTGATTTTGATTATGAATCTCCTTGGGACGGCGCAGAATATGTGCTTCCGGGTGACGAAAAGGCTGGTTCATAATGGGTGAGCAATTAAAAGGCCAATGTTTGTGTGGATCTATAAAAGTTGCTGTAACACCAAACAGCGAAAGCGTGGATGTTTGTCATTGCTCAGTCTGCAGAAAATGGACAGCTGGTCCTTATTTGGCGCTATCTTGCTCAGACAACGTTGAGATAACAGGTGATACGATAACAACATTCAGGTCCTCTGAATGGGCCGAGCGACTTTTTTGTAGCCGTTGTGGAACTTCAATAGTTTGGCGGTTGGCGGACGGCAGTGGCGAAAATCATGTAAATTCAGAATTGTTCAATGAAGCAAGTGGTTTTCCATTGGGAACACAGGTCTTCATAGACGAAAAGCGGGATAATTATGATTTTGGACAGCAAACAAATACGATGACAGGTGCAGAGGTTTTTGCCTTGTTCGCTCCTGGGGAGAATTCAAATGACTGAGCATAATGTCAGAAATTTTAACATTAACTTCGGTCCACAGCACCCGGCAGCACACGGTGTTCTACGCCTTGTACTTGAGTTGGATGGCGAGGTTGTTGAACGTGTAGACCCACACATTGGTCTATTACATCGCGGTACGGAAAAACTGATTGAGTACAAGACCTATCTTCAGGCAATACCGTATTTTGACCGCCTTGATTATGTTTCACCGATGAACCAGGAGCATGCTTTTGCCATGGCAGTTGAAAAGCTTGCCGGCATTGAAGTTCCGCGACGGGGACAATTAATTCGCGTTCTGTATTCAGAAATTGGCAGAATCTTGTCGCATCTATTGAATGTTACAACTCAAGCCATGGATGTTGGCGCGTTAACACCACCGCTTTGGGGCTTTGAAGAACGCGAAAAGCTTATGGTGTTTTATGAGCGGGTTTGTGGCGCGCGATTGCATGCGGCTTACTTCCGCCCAGGTGGTGTCCATCAAGATCTGCCAGACGGACTTTTGGATGATATAGATGATTGGTGTGATCCATTCTTGAAAGTGGTTGATGATATCGACCAGCTTCTAACTGCCAACCGAATTTTCAAACAGCGTAATGTTGATATTGGCATAGTCAGTCTGGAAGATGCTTGGGCCTGGGGATTTTCTGGCGTGATGGTTCGTGGGTCCGGCGCAGCATGGGATTTGCGCAAGTCTCAACCATATGAGTGTTACGATGAAATGGAATTTGATATTCCAGTTGGTGAAAACTGCGATAACTACGATCGTTATCTTATTCGTATGGAAGAAATGCGCCAGTCTGTTCGCATCATGAAGCAATGTATTGCAAAGATGCGGGAGCCTGAAGGTCAGGGACCGGTTTCTTCTACGGACGGGAAAGTTGTTCCACCAAAGCGTGATGATATGAAGCGTTCAATGGAAGCACTAATCCATCACTTTAAACTCTACACCGAAGGGTACCGTGTACCTGAAGATGAAGTATATTGTGCTGTGGAAGCACCCAAAGGTGAATTCGGTGTTTTCCTTGTTTCAGATGGTTCAAACAAACCATATCGCTGTAAACTACGTGCCCCCGGTTACGCACACCTACAGGCCATGGATTTCATGTGCCGTGGGCATTTGCTAGCCGATGTATCAGCGATACTGGGTTCTCTTGATATTGTGTTTGGAGAGGTGGATCGGTGAGGAAACTCTGGAGTCCAATTTTTATTGCTATGATCCTTGCAGCTTGTACCTCATCTGATATTGGCCCAAACAGGCCAACACAACAGGACATAGCAAATGAACAATTGGCAGCGCAAAATGTTATGTGTGCTTTTGAACCTCACCCTGAGGGCAAGCAATCACCATGTGCGCACATGATAGAAAACCGCCTTCTGCTCGGTCGTTACTTTACACCAAGGGCACTTGGCGGATTGAAAGAATCAGAAAAACTTCGCGGTCGTCGTATTACAACGAAATTTATCGTTCAAGCAGCGGCCAGAATTCAACAATGCCGCAAGGTGTCTGAAGAAAATACCATTAATATTATTCGTGACATTAAAATTGCAGGTGGGACATATCTTTTGAAAGGCACTTCGCCTTTATCAGAAGAGAATTCTTCCTGTTTTTTAACACCAGTACAAGAAGGCTTATAAAATATGTCCGTTCGTCGTTTGGCAGATGATAATGTGCAGCCAGCAAAGTTTGCATTTAGCCGTACAAATACATCGGTTGTAAAAGGTTGGATCAAAAAATATCCAGAAGATCGCAAAGCATCTGCGGTTATTCCTTTGCTTATGATTGCACAAGAACAAGATGGCTGGGTAACAAAAGCATCGATTGAACACATCGCCGAGATGCTTCAAATGCCTTATATCCGTGTGCTTGAAGTTGCTACATTCTACACCCAGTTCATGCTTCAGCCTGTTGGAACCAAAGCACACATACAGGTATGTGGCACAACACCTTGCATGCTTCGCGGTTCTGAAGGCTTGATGAAAGTTTGCAAATCAAAAATCAACGCCAACCAGTTCGAGACAAATGCTGATGGCACATTGTCCTGGGAAGAAGTTGAATGCCAGGGCGCATGTGTAAATGCTCCAATGGTAATGATCTTTAAGGACACATACGAAGACCTGACATCTGAGCGCCTAGAAGAAATTATTGATGCTTTTGAAGCAGGTAAGGGCAATAGCATTCCGGCCGGCCCACAAATCGATCGGATTTATTCTGCTCCAACGGGTGGATTAACGTCTTTGACCGGTGCGTCAACGGCTACAAAAACAAAGCCAGCTGCGAAAAAAGCACCTGCAAAAAAAGCTGCGGCGAAACCAGCAACTAAAAAAGCTCCGGCGAAAGCTGCTGGCCCGTTACGCTTGAAAAAGGCTGACGGTAAAGCAGATGATTTAAAGCTTATTTCTGGCATTGGTCCAAAGCTGGAGAAAACACTCAATGGTTTGGGTTTCTGGCATTTTTCTCAAATTGCCAAATGGAAAAAAGCAGACGTTGCAATTGTGGATGATGAACTATCCTTCAAAGGCCGTATCGAACGCGATGACTGGATTAAACAAGCCAAGGCATTGGCCGTCGCAAAGAAGCCGAGGTAAATTAAATGGCACTACAAGATAAAGACAGAATTTTCACGAATATTTACGGCATTCATGACAAGTCATTGAAAGGCGCGATGAAACGTGGCCATTGGTCCGGAACCAAGGACTTTATCAAAAAAGGTCCTGACTGGATTGTTGACCAGGTAAAAGCATCAGGTCTGCGTGGTCGTGGTGGAGCCGGTTTCCCGACTGGCCTTAAATGGTCATTCATGCCAAAGCCTGAACGTTCTGATGGGCGTCCGTCTTATTTGGTTATCAATGCTGATGAGTCTGAGCCTGGCACCTGTAAAGACCGCGATATTATGCGACATGATCCGCATACGCTGATTGAAGGGTGTTTGATTGCAGGTTGCGCGATGAATGCCAACGCTTGTTATATTTATGTGCGCGGCGAATACATCCGTGAACGCGAAGCGCTGCAGGCTGCAATTGACGAATGTTATGACGCCAAGCTTCTTGGCAAGAACAACAAGAATGGCTGGGATTTTGATCTTTATGTTCACCATGGTGCTGGTGCTTATATTTGTGGCGAAGAAACAGCTCTATTGGAGTCACTTGAAGGCAAAAAAGGCCAGCCAAGGTTAAAACCACCATTCCCGGCGAATGTAGGTCTTTATGGTTGTCCAACTACAGTGAACAATGTGGAATCTGTTGCGGTTGTACCAACAATTCTTCGCCGCAGCCCTGAGTGGTTTGCAGGATTTGGCGCTGAACGTAACGCTGGCACAAAGCTCTTCTGTATTTCAGGTCATGTAGAACGTCCTTGTACAGTAGAAGAAGAAATGTCTATCCCGTTTAAAGAACTCATCGAACGCCACTGCGGCGGAATTCTTGGCGGCTGGGATAACCTATTGGCCGTAATTCCGGGTGGATCATCAGTACGTTGTGTACCAGGTGCAGACATGGTTGATTGCGCGATGGATTTTGACTCTCTGTCCGCACTAAAATCCGGTCTTGGAACGGCCGCTGTTATTGTGATGAACAAAGAAACAGACATTATCCGTGCAATCGCAAGATTGGCCTATTTCTATAAACATGAATCATGTGGCCAGTGTACTCCGTGTCGCGAAGGAACCGGCTGGATGTGGCGAGTTCTAACACGCATGGCTGAAGGTCGTGCCCAGAAAAAAGAAATCGACATGCTCATGGAAGTAACCAAGCAAGTTGAAGGACATACCATTTGCGCATTGGGTGATGCTGCCGCTTGGCCAATCCAGGGTCTAATCACGCATTTCCGTCACGAGATCGAAGCTCGTATCGACAGCTACTCAGCACGCTCTGATGCTGAAGGCGCCGTAACCGACAAAGTGTTGGAGGCTGCCGAGTAATCCCATGCATCTAGCTGAACTCAACATAGCAAAGCCAAAATACGCGAATGATGATCCGCGTTTTGCCGAGTTTATGGATAACCTTGAGCGTATCAATGGTTTGGGTGCAAGCATGCCTAGGTTCGTTTGGATACATAAGGATGATAGCGGTCACGCAATGGACATGCCAACGCCTTGGCCTGATGCTGCTGCCAATCTCACCGTATGGGAAACACCTGAGCATTTGGAGCATTTTGTTTGGAACACGGTTCACAAGAAGTTTTACAACAAAAAAGCCAATTGGTTCAATGAGATGTCCTCGAACTACTTCGTGATGTGGTGGGTAGAAGAGGGGCATCAACCAACGTTGGAAGAAGCCAAAGAACGTTTGGACTACTTGGACCAGCACGGCAATTCTGATTTTGCTTTTGGTTGGTCACACTTGCCACATGTAAAATTGTGGCAAACACAAAGATGCGGATAACGGGAGGAATTTGATGTCGAAAAAACAAAAATGTGTCTGTTCCGCTGATTTGCTATCCAGCATCGACAATGCGCTCAATGCTCTGGAAGCATCGCGCAAGCATGCCAAAAAGCAGGAAAAGCGCGAGAAAAAAGCAATCGCGGCCATTTTGGAACTTGAAGCGCAAATTGAAGATGCCGCTCCATGCAAGCCAAAGAAGTCTAAATCCAAGAAAAAGAAGAAGAACAAACAAAAGTCTGCGAGCGCTGAGCTTGCAAATCGATTGGATGAAGCGCGCGATGGTGAAGCGGATGGTCTGGAAATGATTGCGGGTGTTGGGCCAAAACTGGCAAAAACACTGAACTCACTTGGTGTATATCATTTTGATCAAATTGCGGACTGGCACGACAGCGATATAGATTGGGTTGATACTCATTTGAATTTCCCCGGTAGAATTGTACGGGAAAACTGGATTGAACAGGCGAAGGCTCTAGCCATTGGTGGCAGAGACGAGTATGTGAAGGTATTCGGGAAGGAACCGCGTTGAAGCGGTGCGAAGCGGAATAAGATTATGACGAAACTGATCATTGACGGCAAAGAAATTGAAGTTCCAGATCACTATACGATCTTGCAGGCTTGTGAAGAAGCAGGTGCGGAAATTCCGCGTTTTTGTTTCCACGAGCGCCTTTCCATTGCCGGTAACTGCCGCATGTGTTTGGTTGAAGTAAAAGGTGGCCCGCCAAAGCCACAGGCTTCCTGTGCATTGGGCGTAAGAGATTGTCGTCCTAGACCCAACGGTGAACCACCAGAGATTTCCACGAAATCACCAATGGTCAAAAAAGCCCGTGAAGGCGTCATGGAATTCCTTTTGATCAATCACCCGCTTGATTGTCCAATTTGTGACCAGGGCGGAGAATGTGATCTACAAGACCAGGCCATGGCTTATGGTGTTGATAAAAATCGTTTTGCTGAAAACAAGCGCGCTGTTGAAGACAAATATATTGGCCCGCTTGTTCGCACAAAAATGACACGCTGCATTCACTGTACCCGCTGTGTTCGGTTCACAACAGAAGTAGCTGGTATTTCTGAACTGGGTCTGTTGGGTCGCGGCGAAGATGCCGAGATTACAACCTATCTTGAAACTGCCATGACATCTGAAATGCAAGGCAATGTAATTGATCTTTGCCCCGTTGGTGCACTGACATCGCGTCCTTACCAGGATACAGCCCGTCCTTGGGAGTTGCGTAAAACTGAATCCATCGACGTTATGGATGCGGTCGGTTCAAACATTCGCGTAGATGCACGCGGCCGCGAAGTAATGCGCATTATGCCTCGTCTGCATGAAGATGTGAACGAAGAATGGATTTCAGATAAATCCCGTTTCATTTGGGATGGCCTTCGTTCGCAACGTCTTGATAAGCCTTATATTCGCAAGTCTGGAAAACTAAAACCTGCATCTTGGGAAGAAGCATTCAAAGCAGTAGCCAAAAAAGTTAAGGCAACCAAAGCGGACAAAATTGGCACAATCGCCGGGAGTATGTCCTCTGTTGAAGACATGTATGCATTGAAAAGCCTCATGGGTAATCTTGGTTCAACCAATATGGACTGTCGCGAAGTTGGCAGTTCACTTTCACCGGCCAATGGTCGCGAAAGCTACCTGTTTAATTCAACGATCGCAGGTATTGAAGAATCTGATGCGCTTTTGATTGTCGGGTCTAACCCTCGCTTTGAAGCAGCAGTTCTAAACAGCCGTATCCTGAAACGTGTCAAAATGGGCAACTATCCTGTTGGCGTTGTTGGAGATGTTGGTGATCTTCGCTATGCTTACGATCAATTGGGATCAGGGGCTGACACGCTTAAGGACTTGGTATCAGGTAAAAATAAATTTGCGGCCCAACTCAAGAATGCCAAAAAACCAATGATCATTGTTGGCCAGGGCGCACTCAATCGTTCTGATAGCGAAGCAATTCTTGGTCTGCTTGGTGCATTGGCAAAATCAACAGGTGTTTTTGCAAAAGACTGGAACGGTTTTAACGTCCTTCATACAAGTGCGTCACAGGTTGGCGGCCTTGATCTAGGGTTTGTTCCTGGCAAAGACGGCAAAGACACATCTGCAATGCTAAAAGACATGGATGTGCTTTTCGTTCATGGTGCCGACGAACTTGATATGACCAAAGCCAATGGCTTTAAAGTCTATATTGGAAGCCACGGAGATGTGGGTGCACACCACGCAGATGTAATTCTTCCAGCGTCAACTTATACAGAAAAATCAGGCACTTATGTAAATACAGAAGGCCGGGTTCAGATGTCGACCAGAGCCGCATTTGCGCCAGGTGATGCAAAAGAAGATTGGGCTATTGTTCGTGCTTTATCTGCTCATCTGGGTGTAACAGTCGGCTTTGATAGTCTTTCAGAATTGCGTTCGGTACTTTATTCGCAATTTCCGCACTTTGCGCGCCTTGATGAGGTTGCAGAAGCAGGTGTTGATGATGTAAATGCTATAGCCAAATCATTGGGTGCTTCGAAAACTGGAAAAGTTCTTGGTTCGCCTCTCATAAGTCCGATCAAGGATTACTTCATGACCAACCCAATTGCACGTGCTTCCAAGGTGATGGCAGAATGTTCTGCGTTTCGCTCTGGCAGTATGAAGCAGGCAGCGGAATAGGCGAGGGACAGAACATGCAAGCAATCTTCGACTATCTTTGGCCAGTAATTGTAACATTTGCTCAAAGTCTTTTGCTTTTGGTCGCGCTTTTGGTTTTAACGGCCTATATTCTTTACGCTGACCGTAAAATCTTCGCAGCAGTTCAAATGCGCAGAGGTCCAAATGTAGTTGGCCCTTGGGGGTTGCTTCAATCCTTTGCTGATTTGCTAAAGTTTGTTGTTAAGGAACCAATTATTCCTTCAAGCGCCAGTAAAGCTGTATTCATCATTGCACCGATCGTTTCAGCAGTTCTCGCGCTTGCTGAATGGGCAGTGATACCGCTTGATAAAGGTTGGGCAATTGCTGATCTGAACCTTGGCATTCTGTTTGTATTCGCGATTTCTTCGCTGGAAGTCTACGGCGTAATTATGGGCGGTTGGGCATCCAACTCAAAATACGCTTTCCTTGCCGCTCTTCGTTCAGCGGCTCAAATGGTCTCATATGAAGTTTCAATCGGGTTTGTGATGATTACGGTTCTACTTTGTGTTGGTTCACTGAATCTGGATGACATTATCATCGCCCAGCAAACAGGGTTTGGTACGCACTATTTAGGCATGGGTTCATCATTCCTGGATTGGCATTGGTTGCCGCTGTTCCCGATGTTCATCATCTTCTTTATCTCGGCAATCGCTGAAACAAACCGCCCGCCATTTGATTTGCCGGAAGCTGAATCAGAACTTGTTGCTGGCCATATGGTTGAATATTCATCAACCTTGTTCCTGCTTTTCTTCTTGGGTGAATTTGTTGCAATCATTTTGATGTGTGCTCTAACCACGGTTCTCTTCTTGGGGGGCTGGTTGCCTCCATTTGATGTTTGGTTCCTGGACTGGGTGCCGGGAGCATTCTGGTTCTTCCTGAAGATGCTTCTTGTATTCTTCGCAATGGCTATGGTTCGAGCAGTTGTTCCGCGTTATCGTTATGACCAATTGATGCGTTTGGGGTGGAAAGTATTCCTGCCAATCTCACTCTTCATGGTTTTTGCCACAGCACTTGTTCTTCAAATTACAGGGTGGGTCGCAGCATGAGTAATCTTGCACAAGCAGCAAAATCACTTCTACTAAAAGAGTTCTTTTCGGCTCTTGGATTGGCATTACGTTATATGTTCGCGCCAAAGCCAACGATCAATTATCCATTTGAAAAAGGTCCGGTGTCTGCACGCTTTAGAGGCGAGCATGCGCTTCGTCGCTATCCAAATGGCGAAGAGCGTTGCATTGCATGTAAATTGTGTGAAGCAATTTGCCCGGCACAAGCAATTACAATTGAGGCTGGTCCACGCGGCAACGACGGCACACGCCGTACAGTTCGTTATGACATTGACATGGTAAAATGTATTTACTGCGGATTTTGTCAGGAAGCATGTCCGGTTGATGCAATTGTTGAGGGGCCGAATTTCGAATTCGCAACTGAAACCCGTGAAGAACTTTATTATGACAAAGACAAGTTACTGGATAATGGCGACCGTTGGGAGCGAGAAATTGCCCGTAACCTGCACATTGATGCGCCATATAGGTAGGACCCAGACATGACCGCATCCATCATCTTTTTCTATATGTTCTCGGCCATTATGCTGGCGTCAGCATTCATGGTTATTTCATCGCGCAATCCGGTGCACTCTGTTTTGTTTCTAATCCTTGCATTTGTAAATGCCTCGGGACTGTTCATCATGACGGGTGCTGAATTCCTGGGTCTGCTTTTGATTGTCGTCTACGTTGGCGCGGTCGCAGTGCTATTCCTGTTCGTTGTCATGATGCTTGACGTGGATTTTGCAGAATTACGAGAAGGCTTCCTGCAGTATTTGCCCATTGGAGCATTGGTCGGAATCATCTTCCTGGTTGAACTGCTCATGGTAGTAGGTACCTGGGTTGCTGCACCAAATACTGCTGGCACGACTGGGCAACCAATTCCGGATGTTGCAGAAGTTCGTAACATCGAGGCGTTGGGAAACATTCTTTATACGGATCATATTTTCTTCTTCCAGATTGCTGGCATGATTTTGTTGGTCGCTATGGTTGGCGCGATTGTTTTAACGCTGCGCCATAAGCCAAGTGTTCGCAGGCAGAATATTGCAACTCAGGTTGGCCGCGATCCGAAGACTGCAATTCGTAATGTAAACGTTGAAAGCGGGAAGGGGCTATAAGATGGAAATCGGAATTTCACACTACCTCTCAGTAAGTGCCATTTTATTCACAATTGGCATGCTCGGTATTTTTCTGAACAGAAAAAACATCTTGATTATCTTGATGTCGATCGAGCTTATCCTTCTTTCCGTAAACCTCAACTTCGTTGCCTTCTCTCAACACTTGGGAGATTTGATGGGGCAGGTGTTTGCATTGTTTGTTTTAACGGTTGCTGCAGCAGAAGCAGCGATTGGCCTTGCTATCCTTGTGGCCTTCTTCCGCAATAAAAGTTCAATTGCCGTTGAAGATGTAAGTGTGATGAAAGGCTGACCATGTATCACTTAATTGTCTTTCTACCACTTATCGGATTTTTGATAGCCGGGCTTTTCGCAAAGTCTATCGGTTCAAAGGGATGCGAGTACATCACTACGGGTTTGATGATTGTATCAGCAATCCTGTCCTGGGTGGCTTTTCTATCTTACGGGTATTCAGATGCAGAACCCTTTACGGTTCCTGTGCTGCAATGGATTAGTTCAGGCGATCTCAACGTAAATTGGGCACTGCGCATTGATACGCTTACCGTTGTGATGCTGGTTGTTGTAAACACGGTATCATCGCTGGTTCATATGTATTCAATTGGCTATATGCACCACGATCCGCATCGCCCGCGTTTCTTCGCATATCTATCTCTGTTCACCTTCGCCATGTTGATGTTGGTAACCTCAGACAACCTGCTTCAGATGTTCTTTGGCTGGGAAGGTGTTGGTCTGGCATCTTATCTGCTGATTGGTTTTTGGTTTAAAAAGCCATCAGCAAATGCTGCTGCCATTAAAGCATTTGTTGTTAATCGGGTCGGTGACTTTGGTTTTGCACTAGGTATTTTTGGTGTGTTCTTCATGTTCAACACCATCGAGTTTTCAACAATTTTTGCAAATGTGGAAACTGTTGCAAATGCTGAAGGTATATTGCTGAACTTCCTTGGTTACGAACTGGGTGCAGATGCGGCAATGACAATTGTATGCTTGCTGCTATTCATGGGTGCAATGGGTAAGTCAGCTCAATTCCTGCTCCACACCTGGTTGCCAGACGCTATGGAAGGCCCAACACCAGTGTCGGCGTTCATTCACGCGGCAACCATGGTTACAGCTGGCGTATTTTTGGTGGCACGTATGTCGCCACTGTTTGAATATTCTCAAACTGCTCTAACCTTCGTAACGCTGATCGGTGCTACAACAGCATTCTTTGCAGCAACCATCGGTCTGGTACAAAATGATATCAAGCGGGTAATTGCTTATTCAACCTGTTCACAACTTGGCTACATGTTTGTGGCGCTTGGTGTCGGAGCTTATGGTGCGGCTATTTTCCACCTCTTCACACACGCATTCTTCAAGGCGCTTTTGTTCCTAGGTGCTGGATCTGTCATTCATGCGGTTTCAGACGAGCAGGACATGCGCAAAATGGGTGGTCTTCGCAAACACATTCCAAAAACTTATTGGATGATGATGATCGGAACAGTTGCACTAACAGGTCTTGGAATTCCAGGAACCGTCCTTGGTACTGCGGGTTTCTTCTCAAAAGATGCCATCATTGAAAGCGCATTCGTCGGTCAAAATGCTTATGCTGGATATGCATTTGTATTGCTGGTTGCTGCAGCGCTTTTCACAAGCTTTTATTCCTGGCGTCTGATTTTTATGACCTTCCATGGCAAGCCACGAGCATCGGTTGATGTCATGAGTCATGTTCATGAATCGCCGAACGTAATGCTAATTCCATTATATATTTTGGCTGCAGGCGCATTGCTTGCAGGCTTTGTATTCCATGATGCTTTTGTTGGACATGCAACCGGTGGTCATCATGAAGGTTGGTACAATGAATTCTGGCGTACTGCACTTTATGCTGCGGAAAACAACAAGGTTTTGGAGACATTCCACGATGTTCCAAAACTGGTGAAATGGTCTCCGTTTATCGTAATGGCAATTGGCTTTGTTTTGGCTTGGTTGATGTACATAAAATCGCCGTACCTTCCAAAGGAATTGGCAAAACAGCACCCAGGTCTTTATTCCTTCTTGCTGAACAAATGGTACTTCGATGAGCTTTACGATTTTATCTTTGTTCGCCCTGCAAAATGGATCGGACACTTCCTTTGGAAAAAAGGTGATGGCTGGCTGATTGATGGATTTGGACCTGATGGCATATCCGCACGTGTTTTGGATGTAACAGGCAAAGTCGTCAAATTGCAGTCTGGTTATCTTTACCACTACGCATTTGCAATGATGATAGGTATTGCTGCTTTGATTACTTGGACGATGTTCGGAGGAGCAGGCTAATGACTGACTGGCCAATTCTCACAATGATCACATTCATGCCGCTTGTCGGCGCGCTGATGATTATGCTCATTCCAACAGATAATGCTGTTGCAGAACGCAATATCAAAAATGTTGCTCTTTTCACAACAGTGATCACATTCATTGCTTCGCTTTATATTTGGATCAATTTCGACGAAACAACAGCTGGCTTCCAATTTGTAGAACGCAATGAGTGGATCGGCTCATTCATGTCCTACCACATGGGTGTTGATGGCATTTCAATGTTGTTTGTTATCCTTTCGACCTTCCTTATGCCGTTTTGTATTCTGGCAAGCTGGAACAGCGTGAAGAAAGATATCAAGTCCTACATGATTGCTTTCCTTGTATTGGAAACCTTCATGATCGGAGTGTTCTGCGCACTGGATATCATGTTGTTCTACATCTTCTTTGAAGCGGGTCTCATTCCAATGTTCTTGATCATTGGCATTTGGGGTGGCGCGCGCCGCGTATATGCTAGTTTCAAGTTCTTCCTGTATACATTGCTTGGCTCTGTTCTAATGCTGTTGGCAATTATGGCCATTTACTGGCAGACAAACACAACAGATATTGTCTTGCTATTGGATCCATCGCGCGCTGAATCGGTTATTCCAGCGTCAATGCAAACATGGTTGTGGTTGGCTTTCTTTGCTTCTTTTGCGGTCAAAATGCCGATGTGGCCGGTTCATACCTGGTTGCCGGACGCACACGTTGAAGCCCCAACGGCCGGTTCTGTTATCCTGGCAGCCATCCTGTTGAAAATGGGGGGCTACGGATTCCTGCGGTTCTCAATACCAATGTTCCCAGTTGCAAGTGACGAACTCTCGATGTTGGTATTTGTTTTGTCGGCAATAGCAATCATTTACACGTCACTTGTGGCTTTGATGCAGGAAGATATTAAAAAGCTTATTGCTTATTCATCCGTTGCTCATATGGGTTACGTCACCATCGGGATTTTCACAATGAATGCCAATGGTGTTCAAGGTAGTATTTACCAGATGCTTTCACATGGACTTGTATCTGGCGCATTGTTCCTTTGCGTGGGTGTTGTATACGATCGCATGCATACCCGTGAGATCGCTGCCTATGGTGGGTTAGTGAACCGTATGCCCAAATATGCAGTTGTGTTCCTTATCTTCACCATGGCGAATGTAGGCCTTCCAGGAACATCAGGATTTGTTGGTGAGTTCCTCGTGCTACTCGGTATTTTCCAGGTGAACACCTGGATTGCATTATTCGCAACAACCGGCGTAGTCTTGTCAGCAGCTTATGCGCTTTGGCTTTATCGCCGCGTCATGCTGGGTGTCCTTGATAAGGAAAGCCTCAAATCTATCCTGGATCTGGATGGTCGTGAAAAAGCAATTATTTATCCACTTGTTGTGCTGGTTATCTTCTACGGTGTTTATCCAATGCCGGTGTTTGAAGCGACGGAAGTATCGGTCAACAATCTAATCGTGAATTACCAAGCAGCTTTAGAAGCTGCAAAAGAAACCGCTCAGGCGAGCCTGAAATAATAGAACAGAGAATTCGAATGCAAGAAACATTGCAGGCATTTATTGAAGCACAGAACATGGGGCTATTAGGCGCAGAGCTTTGGCTTGCGCTGGGCGTACTCGTCTTGCTCATGATTGGCGTTTATTCAGGTGAGCGTGCTCATTCACAAGTAACAGGACTTTCACTGGCAGTAATTGTTGCAGCTGGCATCGGCTTGTTCCTAACAGTTGATCGCGGAACGGCAATGAATGGCTCGTTTATTCTCGATAATTTTGCCTGGTTCATGAAACTTCTAACGCTACTGGGGTCTGGCTTGGCGATTATCATGTCAGTAAATTTCATGAAGCGGGAAGGGGTAATTAACTTCGAGTACCCAATTCTTGTACTGACCGCCACTCTTGGCATGATGCTAATGATTTCTGCCAATGACCTGATTACGCTTTATCTTGGATTGGAACTGCAATCCTTATCGCTCTATGTACTGGCTGCTATCAATCGCGATTCAGTTCGCTCTACTGAGGCAGGTCTTAAATACTTTGTACTGGGCGCGCTTTCTTCAGGCATGTTGCTTTACGGAGCTTCGTTGATTTACGGATTTACCGGCCACACGGATTTCGTTGGTATTGCAGAAGCAATGGCAGGCAATGAACGTTCTCTCGGGTTAATATTCGGTCTCGTATTCTTGATGGCTGGTATTGCATTTAAGATTTCTGCAGTGCCATTTCATATGTGGACGCCAGATGTTTATGAAGGTTCTCCTTCGCCGGTAACTGCCTTCTTTGCTGCAGCACCAAAAATTGCAGCAATGTCGATGCTGATCCGCGTCGTTATTCAAGCCTTCGAACCAGTGACTTCCGATTGGCAGCAAATCATTGCCTTGATTGCAATTGCTTCAATGGCTCTTGGTGCATTTGCTGCAATTGGTCAAACCAACATCAAGAGACTAATGGCCTATTCATCGATTGGTCATATGGGTTATGCGCTTGTTGGCCTTGCAGCTGGTACGCAAGCAGGTGTGCATGGTGTCATAATTTATATGTTGATTTATATGGTTATGACTGTCGGTACGTTTGCGTGCATCATCGCCATGCGTCGCAAAGATGGGTCAGTGGAAGAAATTTCGGACCTGTCTGGCCTTGGCAGCCGCAATCCGATGATGGCTCTGTTGCTGACTATTTTGATGTTCTCACTCGCTGGCATTCCGCCGCTTGCCGGGTTCTTTGCCAAATACTTTGTATTTGTCGCAGCAATTGAAGCAGGCCTTTATGCTCTTGCCATTATTGGCGTGATCGCAAGTGTTATTGGTTCTTTCTATTACCTGCGTATCATCAAGGTGATGTGGTTTGATGAACCCGCTGATAACTTTGTTCCAATGGATGGCGAATTGAAACTTGTTCTTATGGCAAGCGGAATATTTGTAACTTTCTATGTGCTTATTGCAGGCTTTGTCACTGATGCTACGTCAACCGCTGCTGCATCGTTCTTTTGATCGGTGAACCACTGGAGACTGCGCAAGGTCAATATCGCCATCACGCGCTTGAAGAAACTTCATCAACAAACACGCTTTGCATGGATTACGCTTTAGCAGGTGAACCTGGTGATCTTTGGATAACAGCCCAAACTCAATCAAAGGCAAAGGGCAGCCGTGGGCGCGATTGGCAATGTCAAAAAGGAAATCTTTTTGCATCTCTTTTGCTCACTGATCCTTGCAATAAAAACCGACTTTCTGATCTAACCTTTATTGCTGCTATCTCCGTTAGAGAAGCAATTGAGGAGTTTTCTCACAATCAAAACGCCATTCAGGTGAAATGGCCAAACGATGTGATGCTTAATGGTAGAAAGTGCAGTGGGATATTATTGGAAAGTGTTCACCAGCAAGACATGACCAGTGTAGTCATTGGCATTGGTGTTAATTGCCAACATTTTCCAGGAGAACCCCTACACCCGGCAACAAGCTTGTTTGCTGAAGGCGTAGAAGTTTCACCAAATGCATTTTTTCTGGCTCTTTCCAGGAAAATGGCGGGCAACATTGCATTATGGAATAATGGGGAAAACTTTCCAGCAATTAGGCAAAAGTGGCTCGATCATGCTTATAGATTAGGTGAAACGATTTCGGTTCATATGCCCGGGCAAGATGCACAAGATGGTTATTTTGCTTCCATAGATGATAATGGCTATATGTTGCTTGAATTATTCGACGGCACAGTAAAACAAATATCTACTGCTGACATATTTTTTAAGAAGACTGAATAATAAGGGGATACTCTTGGCTAAACAGGATTTGGTTTTTGTACCATTGGGTGGTGTTGGTGAAATCGGCATGAATTTGGCTTTGTATGGCTTCGGCGATGCGGCAAAGCGAAAATGGATCATGGTCGATTGCGGCGTTACTTTTCCTGGGCCAGAATTGCCCGGTGTAAATCTGGTTTTGCCTGACATCCGTTTTGTTGAACAAATTGGCAAAGACCTGGTTGCGATCATTATTACTCACGCCCATGAAGATCACTACGGTGCGCTTCTTAGTTTATGGCAGCTTATCGGGGCGCCAATTTACTGTACCGCCTTCACCTCAGGCATGCTGGATGCAAAGGCTCAATATGAAGGGGAGCCACCAAATTTACCCCTGGAGATTTATCGCGTCGGCGACAAGATTGACATTGAACCGTTTGAGGTAGAACCCGTTTACGTAACGCACTCCATACCTGAACCGGTATCCCTTTCGATAAAAACTCCTCTGGGACGTATAATACATACAGGAGACTGGAAGCTGGATGATGATCCAACTTTGGGCAGGAACACTGATGCAAAGGCATTTAAACGGCTTGGTGATGATGGCGTGTTAGCCCTGATATGTGATTCCACAAATGCCATGAGAGATGGCAGTTCACCAACAGAGCGGGAAGTCTCCGACAGTCTTGCCAATTTGATCTCTGAAGCCAAGGGCAGGGTGGCAATCACCACTTTTTCATCCAATGTTGGCCGTATCAGGTCAATAGCGCAGGCTGCAGAAAAGGCTGGACGCAAAGTGATGCTTGTGGGCAGTTCAATCCGCCGTGTTGTTGAGGTCGCATCTGATCTAAACATGTTCGATGACATTCAGGACTTTGTTGAAGATATTGATTTTCAATACATAGACCGAAATAAACTGGTAATTATTCTAACCGGTAGCCAGGGAGAAAATCGTGCAGCGCTTGCCAAGATAGCAAGGCAGGAACATCGCTATATATCCTTTGCCGCCGGTGACACGGTTATTTTCTCCTCGCACACTATTCCAGGCAATGAAAAACCGATCATTGAAGTCAAAAACCAAATCATTGAGCAGGGCATCGAAATTATTGAAGACGGAGAAACACTGGTACATGTCTCGGGCCATCCGCGTCGCCACGAATTACAAAAAATGTATTCCTGGACCAAACCGGAGATATTGATCCCGGTACATGGTGAAGCTGCGCATTTGAATGCACAAGCGAAGCTGGGAGGAGAAGCAGGTATTCCACAGGTTCTCCCAATCAGAAATGGAGATTTGGTAAGACTTGCTCCAGGTCTTGCTGAAATCATTGAGCAAGTGCCATACGGGCGTATCTATAAGGACGGCGAGATCATTGCAGATGAAGCCTCCACCGGTGTTAAAGAGCGACGCAAGCTTTCCTATGCTGGTCATATTGCCATATCAATTGTCCTGGACCGTGGTGGTGATATGGCTGATGATCTGGATATAGCTCTTTACGGCCTGCCAGAAATCACCAACGACGGCATTTCGTTTGACGATGCGCTTTATAAAGCGGCAATGAGCGCACTTTCCGGAATTCCAAAAAAACGCCGCAAAGACGACAATCTTGTAAGAGAAGCAGTTTCTCGTGCAGTTCGTAGTGAAACCCGAAACCTTTGGGGTAAGAAACCAATCACAACTGTTTTTGTTGCAAGAGTTTAGGAATATTATTGATGATTGGAAGATTAAATCATGTAGCCATTGCCGTTCCTGATCTTGCTGCTGGCATCAAAACCTATGCATCGACCTTGGGTGCTGCGGTCAGTGAGCCAATGGCATTGCCGGAACATGGTGTAACTGTTGTTTTTGTTGAACTTCCAAATACCAAAATTGAACTGCTGGAAGTGTTGGGTGAAAGCTCTCCCATCGCTCCTTTCATGGAACGTAACCCATCCGGCGGTATTCATCATATTTGTTACGAAGTAGATGACATTTTAGCTTCTCGCGATAAGCTAAAAGCAGAAGGCGCACGCGTATTGGGTGATGCTGAACCCAAAATTGGTGCCCATGGAAAACCGGTTCTGTTTTTTCATCCAAAAGATTTCTGTGGTACTCTAGTGGAATTGGAACAAGTCTAATGGCATTTTTCACCGGCCTTGCTGTTTATTTCCTAATCTGGTGGATAACACTGTTTATTGTGCTGCCGTATGGAAACCGCTCGCAAGCTGAAGATGGAGTTGTAATTGAAGGCACTGATCCAGGAGCCCCAACGCTTTCGCGTTTGCCACAAAAGCTGTTTTGGAATTCAATTATTGCACTGGTAGTTTTTGCAATTTATTGGGGACTGACAACATATTTTGGTTGGACGTTCTCTGATATTCCAAGCATCTTTCCAGAGCACCTTAAACCACAGGGATAATTCACGTTAAGAAAACAAAAAGGCAAGGCACATGGCCTTGCCTGTAGTTTGCATGCCCCGGTTCAATTCTGCGTTAGCAGCGGCAGCAATAAATTGCGCCAGAACCGTATCCTCCCAAGACTAAGACAGCTAATGTTTGGTTAGTCCAAAACGTGTTTTGGGGAATAAATCATACCCAGAGCGCTGAGTCATGCAAAAAATTTAAAAATCTATACCCATCCTACTCCAAAACCCGAATGTTTTGGTGTGATATGATACGA
>JAALLB010000238.1 GCA_011087745.1 Hyphomicrobiales bacterium
TTTGCAATCTTGTCCACCGTCACCTTCTCATTCCTCAGGAACCGACCCATCCGGTAGCCTTCAGCAAAGATGTGTGCATACGGTAGGCCTTAAAATAGGGAAGGCAGTTGGCATATCGCCAATCAGTTAATCCGCATTCATCAGCCCAACGATCATAGTCCAGAGGGTGTCCACGCATATAAACCATAGAGTTGATGGAGGATGAGCCGCCGACCACTTTTCCGCGAGGCATGCTTACTTTGCGTTCAAATAACTCTGGCTCGGCTTCTGTAAAATAATTCCAGTTTATCTTGGGGTCCTGGTAAGCTTTGTAAACACCAGCGGGTATGTGAATCATTAAATCCCGATCCAAGGGGCTGCTTCTAAAATTAGAACGGAACTGCTTTTATCGGCGCTGAGTTTGTTAGCTAGCACGCATCCTGCAGAACCCGCGCCAATAATGATGTAATCATAGCTTTTATTCATATTTCAGATTGCCACCCCCAAAAAGTATCACTTAATGCAACCACTTCAATAAGAAGATTTTCAAGATCTTTTCTCCACCACGTCATAGCAACCCCTGTTTAAGAACAATCATTTTTTACAAAACATTTGTGCTTTGTCATGCACGCAAAGGTGGATTACTGTTTAGATCATGTAGCCAAATTGACTCACTGACAACTAAAGAACAGTATCGAGCCCTCAAACTATTGTAGACTAATTGGCAATGACCGCTTCTGGCGCATACCTGCCGTTTAAGGCAAAAACTTGTATTCGAATCAACCCGTACCACGCTCATTAATCGCGTGTTTCATTGCTTCTACAAGTTGTTCTGGAGGCTGTGCACCCATTACTGCATATTTGTTATCGACGATGAAACAGGGGACGCCGGTAATGCCCATTTTTCTGGCGTGTTCGATTTGCTCGGCGATGCTTTCCTTGTCGTTATCTGTCTTGAGAAGGTCATCAATAATCTGGCCATCCATGCCTGCATGTTCGGCAGCTTTTACCAGCACTTCATCAAGTCCGATATGGCCGCCTTCCAGGAAGAAGAGTTCGAATAATCGTTCAACCAGTTTGTTTTGTATTTCGGGGCTTTGACCTCTGGCCCAAAGGATGACGCGGTGTGCATCCATTGTGTTTGGTGAAACTTCCATGGCATCAAAATTAAAATCGATGCCCAGGCTTTTGCCAGCTTCCTTGATGCGGCCATAGACCTCTTGTGCACCCGCTTCTCCACCAAATTTATTGTTGAGGTAATCAGCGCGGCTTATACCTTCCTTTGGCAAAGTGCCATCAAGCTGATAAGGGCGCCAACGAACTTCTACGTCGATTTCTTTCATCTGATCGATAGCCGTATCGAGATTGGTTTTGCCAATGTAGCACCAAGGGCACATCACATCAGAAATTACGTCTATTTCCAATTTTTGCTTTTCAGCCATATCAGGTTCTTTCTACTCTGCCCGAGCATCCCACCATGTTTCCAATCTGAAACCATATAGCGCTGTTTTATCCGGTGGCTTTATATAACTTCGGTGCGCAACCCATTGTTGATCAAGATGATATAGCGGAACAAGGTAATCACCGGAAATCAACATCCTGTCATAAGCCCGAACTGCAGTAATAAAATCTTCTCGTGATCTTGCCTGAAGGATTTTGTCGATCAGGTAATCAAGTGCCGGATCATTGGCACCTGCGTAATTGAAACTGCCTTGCAAGTCTGTTGAAATCGTTCCCCAACGCCCCAACTGCTCAATGCCCGGAGAAAGTGATGCGGTGTAGGTTTGCACAACCATATCATAGTCAAAATTCTTGGTGCGCCGCTGGTACTGTGCGTCATCTACCTTGCGGATGCTAACAGTAATGCCGAGCTTTTCCAAAGATCGTCGATAGATGATTGCAAGTTTTTCCTGTCTTTGGCCAAGAACAAGAATTTCAAACTCCATAGCTTTGCCATTCTTGTCAAAGAGTTTTCCATCCCGCATTTTGTAGCCGGCCTGTTTGAGCAGATTACTTGCCTTGCGCAGAAGTGTTCGATCGCGTCCGCTGCCATTGCTAACAGGTGGCTTATAGGTACCGGCAAGAACGTCCGGCTTGATCTTGCCCAGGTATTGAGCGAGCAAAGTTTTTTCTACTTCACTTGCTGGGACGCCAAAGGATGAGAGTTCCGAACCGTGCCAAAAGCTGGATGTTCGTTTGTATTTTCCAAAGAACAGGTTTTTGTTCACCCATTCAAAATCAAACAGTTGAATAAGTGCTTCACGAACTCTTTGATCCGCAAATACTGGTCTTCTTGTATTGAATACAAAAGCAAGCATTTTGTTGGCATTGTCGGATTGGAATTCACCTTTTTTGACGTCTCCGTTCTCAACAGCAGGAAAGGAAAAATTTCGCTCCCAGGAAGAGGGATCGTTTTCCGGATAAACATCAAACAGGCCTTTTTTGAAAGCTTCGAACAATCCGGCTTGGGTACGATAGTATTCAACCTTCACCTCATCGAAATTGGAAAACCCGACACGTGATGGAATGTCCTTTGCCCAATAGTCCGGATTGCGCTTGTAGATGATGGATTTTCCCGGATTGATTTTATCCATCGTGTAAGGCCCGCTACCAATCATCGGTTTTAAGGTTGATCTGTCAAACGTATCAAAGTCGGTGGCGTGTTTGGGAAGGATGGGTGTTAGAGCCATGATCAATGGGAATTCACGATCTGAGAGTTTGTTAAATGTGAAACGGACTTTTCTTTCACCAGTTTGTTCAACCTTTTCAATCTTCTTTGCACGGGAAGCATAGGTTGGGCGTCCTTTTTCAACCAAAAGGTCAAACGTATACAAGACATCAGCCACTGTAATTGGCACACCGTCGGACCATTTTGCTTTTGGATTTAGTGTGAATTCGATCCAGGAGCTATCTTCCGGTAGTTCGACGAACTCGGCAATCAAGCCGTAAAATGTAAATGGTTCATCGCGGGTCCGAAACATTAGCGATTCAAACACCAAGTGTCCCAATTGCGGATCGTAAGTACCTCTTGCATTGGTTCGCAGGCTTTTAAGAATAAATGGATTAACTGAGTCAAACGTACCCATGACACCATGAACAATCTTGCCACCTTTGGGCGCATTTGGGTTGGCATATGGCATGTGTTTGAAGTCAGCAGGCAAAGCAGGCTTGCCGTGCATGGCTATAGCGTGTGTCGGCTCTGCCTGAACTTGATAGAGTACCGCGATAACAAACATGCATGCTGCAACAAGTTTTTGCGCGGTAGAGAAACAAATATGATGTATACCCATCCTACTCCAAAACCCGAATGTTTTGGTGTGATATGATACG
>JAALLB010000239.1 GCA_011087745.1 Hyphomicrobiales bacterium
TTCGTATCATATCACACCAAAACATTCGGGTTTTGGAGTAGGATGGGTATAGCAGAAATTCTTTAAGGCCAGGATACTGAGAAAGCTTAAAAGAAAAATAGCAGAATTTTCCCTTATTCGCTCCAGCACATGGCTGGTTTTAGCGTGGGAAACCCTTTGGCCGCTTTTGGTACCGTTTTTCATGGTTCTCTGCGCCTATCTGGTATTTTCCTGGTCTGGCGGCTGGCGTCTCATCGATACGGACACCTCTCAGGCCGCACTTTGGGTAGCACGGGCAATATTCGGCCTGACTTTTATTGCCTCACTATGGCCTCTACGAAATTTCACTGCACCTGACAAAGACGAAATAACGCGCCGCATCGAAGTAAAGTCGGAGCTGGAACATCGCCCAATCACAGCCCAAAGCGATGAAATAGCCATGGGTGAGCGTGATGGATTTTCAGAAATTTTATTGCGTGAGCACAAGACCCGCATGTCAAACAAATTACAGAATATGACTGCAGGTGCGCCGTCCCCGAAGGCAAACAGATTTGACCCTTTTGCGGTACGATCAATCCTGCCTGTTTTGGCATTTGCTGCATTCTTTTTCTCGTTTTCTTCAGTTGGCGGCAA
The DNA here is from genome assembly GCA_011087745.1 of Hyphomicrobiales bacterium. Classification (GTDB taxonomy): domain Bacteria; phylum Pseudomonadota; class Alphaproteobacteria; order Rhizobiales; family Rhizobiaceae; genus JAALLB01. The sequence goes on from JAALLB010000239.1 coordinate 613, forward strand.
ACTTTCTGACAGTTATCTGAAACAGGAAAGCACCGCAGAGCTCCTAACCCGCATGGATGCCTGGATAAACCCACCGGCCTATACCCGCATACCGCCGATCTATCTATCGCTTGATGAGAGCGAGCAAAATGTCAAAAGCCTGACTCTACCAACAGGTAGTGATTTCTTCCTTCGCGTTATCGGCAACAGCGATATTAAACTGTTGCGGGGCGAACCAACAAATGAAGTACTTATTCAACCAGAAGTAGCTGAAAAAACAGCTGATGAGATTGAATATAAATTCACACTGGAAGAAGACAGCGTCATTCGCTTGATGCACCGGGAAAAAGAACTTGGACAATGGGGCATTGCACTAATAGAAGATAAGGCCCCGGAAATCGCATTCTTCGAACAGCCAAAATCAGCGCTCTCAGGCTCACTGGAACTTGGATATAATGTAAAAGATGACTATGGCGTTGTTAGCGTCCGGGCTATCATTCAATCACTGGTAGAAGCTGATCCTAATGCGCGGCCACTGATTGATGCACCCGAAGTTGATCTACCCTTGCCCCGGTTCAGGGCAAAAAAGGGTCTCGCCAAGGCAAACCGTGATCTAACCCAACACCCTTGGGCAGGAAGCAAGGTATCCATTCAGCTTGAAGCAACGGATGATGCTAAACAAATCGGCACAACAGAAATCAGAGAAATCACGCTTCCAGGCAGGCGGTTTTCGAAGCCTCTTGCTTTGGCAATCGTCGAACAGCGCCGTATTTTGGCACTTGATGCCAACAAGCGTCGTTATGTTGCAAACCTGCTCGATGCGGTTTCAACCGCGCCTGCAGAGTATATAGACAATGCAAACGCCACCCTCGCCATGCGCGTTGCCTATCGCCGAATTGTTGATGCAAACAACGATGACGATCTTCGATCTTCGCTCGATCTGCTTTGGGAAATTGCCCTTGCAGTTGAATTTGGTGATTTGAGTGACGCAGAACGTGCATTGCGCGAGGCGCAGGAAAAGCTAAGCGAAGCGTTGGAAAATGGTGCTTCACAAGAAGAAATCGACAAATTGATGCAGGAACTGCGTCAGGCCATGAACGAAATGATGCAGGCTCTGGCTGAACAAGCACGGCAAAACCCGCAGTCTCAAAACCCATTTGAGCAAAGCGAAGCGCAAATGTTGAGCCAAAACGATCTTGAACGCATGATGGATCAAATTGAAGATTTGGCCAAATCAGGTTCGCAAGATGCAGCCCGCCAAATGTTAAACGAATTGCAGCGCATGATGGATAATCTGCGTGCCGGGCAACACCAGCAACAACGACAGGCTGAAGGCAATCAGCTCAATAAAAGCCTGGATAAGCTTAGTGAGTTGATGCAACAACAACAACGGTTGATGGAAGAGTCCTTCCGCATGCAGCGCCAACAACAGCAAGGGTTACGCCCGAACTCTGGTAAACAGGAACAAAATCAGCAACGTCAAAAAGGCCAACAGCGACAGGGTGATCAACAGGAAGGCAATCAACCTGGCCAGCAACAAGGTGAAGAAAGTCAAAATGGCCAAATGACCGAAGAGGAATTCAAAGAAGCACTGCAGGCTTTACGTCAACAGCAGGATGCTCTTGAAAAGCAATTAGGTGAGCTGGGCCAGAAATTGGAAGAATTGGGTCTTGGTCAATCCCAGGAACTCGAGCAAGCACAAAGAGAAATGGGTGAAGCTGGAGAAAACCTTGGAAAAGGCAAGCCAGCAGAGGCAGGCACAGACCAGGGCGAAGCTTTGGAAGCATTACGCCAGGGTGCGCAAAACATGATGCGCCAAATGGCCGGTGACCGCCAACAAGGCGGAGAACAACAATCCCAACAAAATGGGCAAGGTCAAAGCAGCTCTCAAAGAAGCGGGTCGAATCCATTGGGTCGTGAGGAAGGTGATGGCCTTACTGCAGACTCTGACGTGAAAGTACCTGGCGAAATTGATGCTCAACGCGCAAGACGCATCCTGGAAGCCATTCGTGATAGGCTCGCTATTCCGGACAATCCATTGATCGAAAAAGATTATCTGGAACGTCTTTTAAAAAGCGAATAGCAAAAAGGATTTTCTTTTATGCATCTCCGGTAACAACACCAACAAATGGTAGCTCGCGGAAAGCATGCCCAACATCCATGCCATAACCCACAACAAACTTGTCTGGGCATTCAAAGCCAACAAAGTCTGCATCAATTTCATGGCTGCGGCGTTCTGATTTATCCAGCAAAGCTATTAGTGAAACATGGTTGGCACCACGCTCTATCATCAGATCGCGTGTGAATTTAAGCGTCCCACCAGATTCCAGAATGTCATCGATAATTATAACATCGCGCCCTTTAACTTCACTCTCCACATCGCGTAAGATCGTTGGCTTTCCAGCCTCTGTACCACCGCCATAACTTGTGATTGAGATAAACTCTACTTCTGGTGAGAGGCCTGCGTGGTGCAATGCCCTGATCAAATCAGCTGCAAAAACGAATGATCCCTTTAGAATAGAAATTACCAGTGGATTTTTAAGATCGCTGAGAACAATTTCCTCTGCCAATTCTCCGTTGCGTCTAGCTATATCTTCAGCGCTAAACAGCACTTCAATTTTCTTGTCTCTTACGATAGGCATTTTTGCTCGCTCTTATTTAACGTCAACTCGGGATAAGGGCTGTATTTCCGATTGATTTGAGGTTGA
>JAALLB010000008.1 GCA_011087745.1 Hyphomicrobiales bacterium
GAAAGCGTTCAAAACCTAAACTCAACAACGCATTCAGATCAAGAGTCTAGTACTGGTTTAAGGCAGATAATTACTCAGTTGTTGTTTATGCATCAGTAACAATGGCTTTTAGCAAGTTATCGGCACACTTAAAATCGATCTCTCGCTGATTACGACGTTCTTGAGCTTCAAAGTCTTCACCCCATTGAGAGATATTCCAATCTTCATCAACGTGTGCTGCAGCCCAGGCAGCATCAGCATCCAGATACTCATCAGCAAGAGCCAAAGCAATGAGAGCGGAGCCGGAAATTGATGTAAAGGTGTGAATACAAGCTAGTTTGAACGGATCTGCGTGGTTTTGCAATCTTGCGCCAAAAAGAGTAATTGCTTCTTTTGGCTGGGTAACAAACGCGATGCCCTCACCTGTTTCGAACCCAGCATTAAATTCAGATTGCGCCCAATCCAGAATTAAATCCCAATGGTCCTGCTGTTTCTTAACCAACCCTTGCGGTGTTGCTGCGCGGTAACATACCAAATCAGATGCTGCGTAGCGTGTAATATCTTCCATTACAGCCTGCATTTCATTGCTCACACCATCAATAGCTGTGTTGGCAAGCCGTGTAGCAGGCATTTTAAGCGGGTTGATGACCTCTTCTGCTGCATTCCATTCATCCGCAACAATTTGTGCGGAAGATTGACCTGGCAACATCAAAACCTGCTTGCCAGGTGTTTTTACCGGACGTCCGTCAAGCGCAATAGAAAAACCGCCGTCAGCCTCTTCTACAGTTGCTTGTTTATAAAACTTCTTTGGGAATTTTTGCAGATCGCGTTCGCGATTTGCCTTACCAGCTCCAATATCACCGCGCTCTGCTGCGCCTTCTGCATCTTCAAGTATGTCACGCATTGTAGTTCATTCCGAAATTATTGATTCAAATCAGATGGTAAACTCTTCATCTTCAGCATCTGATTCATTCAAGCCTAAAAGGTTAAAAGTCTGGACCATGTGAGGGGGCAATGGTGCCTTTACCTCTAACATCCCACCGCCTGACGGGTGTGGGATGCGAATACGTCTTGCATGTAGGTGCAATCGCTTTTGAATACCACCAGGAAACTCCCAATTTTCCACATCGAAATATTTAGGGTCCCCAAGTATGGGATGCTCCATGTGCATTGTGTGTATACGAAGTTGGTGAGTACGCCCGGTGATTGGCTTTAATTCAAGCCACGATATATTGGGCCCTGCATTATCAACCACCCGGTATTTTGTCACCGCATGGTCCGCACCGCGCTCACCGTGCCTGGCAACACGCATTTTATCACCGTCTGGAGTTTGTTCGCGCAAAAGATAGGTTGATATCTGTGCTTCACGCTTACGCGGCACACCTCTGCAAATCGCCCAATAGAATTTTTCTGTTGTTCGGTGACGAAATGCCTTGGTTAGCTCTTGAGCTGCTCCGCGGGTACGGGCCACAACCAGGACACCAGAGGTTTCACGATCAAGCCGGTGTACGAGACCTGGTTTTTCGCCCTTCTGACTACGCATGGATTCCAACATTGAGTCCACATGTCGGTTCACCCCAGAACCGCCCTGCACCGCAAGACCTGCAGGTTTGTTAAAGACAAGAACTTTCTTGTCTTCGTGCAGCAACATGGATTGTAAAACATCAAGATCGTTGCGATCGCGAATTGTATTTCTCGTCAATGGTCCACTTATTGGCTCGCTTCCCAGTGAGGTTACTTGTGGAGGCAAGCGTACAGATTGGCCAGCCGCTACGCGTGTGTCTGATTTTGCTCTTTTTCCGTCCAATCTAATTTGACCAGAGCGCAGGAGCTTTTGCAATTGGCCAAAGGCAAGACCTGAGAAATGCAGCTTAAACCAACGGTCAAGACGCATGCCTGCTTCATCTGTATCAACGGTTTTGGATTCAATTCCGGCCATAGTACTTTTCTTTATTTGTTTGTTGGCTTTGTCTTATAGGAAAGATCGACCAAACCAAAGCCCGATAAACACCGCAGCCAAAGAAATTACAACACTAGCAGCGATATAACTGAAAGCACTGGTCATTGCACCGCGCTCTACCATGTTTGCTACATCCAGTGAAAACGCTGAAAAGGTAGTAAAACCACCCAAAATTCCGGTTGCAATGAACAAACGAATTTCATTTGATGTTCCAGTTCGTTTGGTTAGCCAGGCTATGAAAAATCCCATAATGAGCGAGCCAAATACATTTACAAACAAGGTTCCCCATGGAAATCCTGTACCCATTATGCGAAGTGCCGCAATACCAGATAAATGACGCAGTGAAGCACCAATCGCACCGCCTAAAGCCACCAAAAAGAGATTGGTCATTTGGATCCCCGTTCCGCCCGCAGTTTATCCCAATATTCTAACCGCTTTATTATATCACGTTCAAAGCCACGTTCTACCGGGTGGTAGAATTTTTGCCGGCCCATATCTGCTGGAAAGTAATCCTGTCCCGAAAATGCATCTGATTGATCATGGTCATAAAGATAGCCGTCTTTATAACCCTGGTCTTTCATGAGCTTTGTTGGTGCATTGAGTATGTGTTTTGGCGGCAGTAAAGAACCATTTTCCCGCGCTGCAAGTCTTGCCCTGTTATGGGCCACATGGACTGCATTGGATTTAGGTGCTGAGGCTAAATAGACTGCCGCCTGTGCGAGTGCTCTATCACCTTCAACCTCGCCCAGAAAATCAAAAGCTTGCGTAGCTGCCATGGTAACTACAAGTGCTTGGGGATCAGCATTGCCGATATCTTCACTGGCCATGACAACCAGTCTTCTTCCAATGAAGCGGCGATCTTCTCCTGCTTCCATCATACGTGCCAAATAATAAAGTGCAGCATCAGGGTCGGAACCTCTGACAGATTTATGCAGAGCGCTAATCAGATTGTAGTGGCCGTCCTGGCCCTTGTCATAGATTGGGGCTCGGCGCTGTAGCACTTCCTGCAAGGTTTCAGCATCCAGAATTTCACCTTCTTTTGCTACCCGCCAAATTTCTTCTGCCAATGAGATGATTGCACGGCCATCTCCATCCGCCATACGCAACAGGGAGGCCCTTGCTTCATCATCAAGTGGCAAATCTTTTTCTTCAAGTTCTTCTGCTCGTGAAAGCAATTGAACCAGGCTATCACAATCATGGCTATTGAAGGTGAGAACAGTTGAGCGTGACAGCAAAGCAGCGTTGAGCTCAAAAGATGGGTTTTCTGTGGTCGCCCCAACGAGGACAACGGTACCGTCCTCCATTACGGGCAAAAAACTGTCCAGTTGAGCGCGGTTAAACCGGTGTATTTCGTCGACAAACAAAAGTGTTTTACGGCAACTCAACCGCCGGACTTTTGCGGTTTCAAACACCTTCTTCAAATCAGCAACGCCAGAAAAGATTGCGGAAATTTGTTCAAAGGCTAAATCACCTTCACCAGCAAGTAACCTTGCAACTGTGGTTTTTCCGGTTCCCGGTGGCCCCCAGAAGATCATACTGCCAAGGCTGCCAGAGCCAATCATTCGGCTGATTGTTCCATTTTCGCCTGTTAAATGATCTTGTCCAACTACCTCAGACAAGGATTTTGGGCGAAGACGTTCAGCGAGCGGTGAGAGCGCTTTATCTGTTTCTTCATCTGATGCAAACAAGTCACCCAAAAGATTACCCTATCTTGTGTATTGCCGGAAGAAACCACCATTGCGGTCCAGCACATATTCGCGCCCCTGACGTTCTATTACGAATATCCATCTGCGTCGATCTTCATCGAGCAAGGGAGCAATATCAGCAACACGTGCAATTGGGACTTCATTAATCTCCCGCAATATATCGCCTGGGCTAAAGCGGTTTGCGGCCGCAGGTGAACCGCGTTGAACGTTTAAAACAATTACGCCTTCCTTATCAGTGGCTACTTTGATCTGCTGGGCAATTGCCGGTGACAGATTTGCAACCAATGCGCCACCCATTGCAGAGCGCCGGGGCAATTCTGTTTTATTTGCCGGAACAGTTTCCGGTGCAGCCATAAGCGTTAGTTCGGTTGCTTCACTCTCACCTCGGCTTAGAATCTCGATTTTTGCAAGATTGCCAATGCCGACTGTTGTCAGCCTATAGCCAAGAGCATTAATGTGCTGGACACGTTTCTCGTTGATTGAAACAATGATGTCTCCAGGCTCTATGCCAGCCTTTGCAGCCGGACCACCTTTTACTACACTTGTCACAAGCGCACCTCGAGGTCGATCAAGACCCAGGCTTTGTGCTATCTCCGGGCTGACATTTTGAAATGTTGCACCAATCCAAGGTCGGCGCAGTACATCACCTACTTCAGCAGATTGGATGGCCACATTGACCATGTTGGAAGGAATAGCAAAGCCTATTCCATTAGAACCGCCGGAGCGGGAGTAAATTGCCGTATTGATGCCAATTAGACGGCCCTTCATATCAATCAATGCGCCGCCAGAGTTCCCTGGATTAATGGCTGCATCCGTTTGAATGAAAAAGCCGAAATCTCCTACACCCCTGGTTGAACGGGCTACCGCTGATATTATGCCACTTGTTACCGTCTGACCCACACCAAATGGATTACCGATTGCCAATACCAGGTCACCGACCAAAGCATTTTCCGAATTGCCAATATCGATAGCTTTAAAATCATCTCTTTCCAGTGTCTTCAAAACAGCCAAGTCAGATGCTTCATCCTTAAGAATGATTTCGGCTTCAAATTCCCGGCCATCGGAGAGCGCAATTTTTACTTCATCAGCGTCTTTAATGACGTGATGATTGGTAATGACAATACCTGATGCATCAACGATCACGCCGGAACCCAATGAATTTTGGTCACGTTGGCTACGGCCACGTCCACCGAAAAACCTTTCGAAAAACGGATCCCCTGCAAAGGGTGATTGTTGCTTTGGTTTTCGCGCAGCATAAACATTTACAACTGATGGAGCTACTTTTTTCACCAAGGGTGCAAATGAGAGTTGAATTTCCGCCAGACTTTCCGGCACCTGTGTTGTTTGTGCATTTGCGGAGGCAAAAGGCGTCATCAACAAGAACACCAGCGCTACAAAACTCTTCAAGTTTAATACTGACACAGCGAATATTCTCCTATTTTGCCGTCGCAAAAATTCTTTCCTTATAGAGTGTATCTAAGAACTTGAGGCGATAACACAAGCAATTTCGTGATTTTTGTGTAATCCTCATCTTAAAAGCAAAAAGCCCAAAGCGGGAGCTTCGGGCTTTAAAATAATTATGAGGTCTGTAAAAATTATTCTTCTACAGTGCCCTCTTCCGCTTCCATTGCTTCCATGCGCGCACGATCAATTGCACCTTTGGCTTCAACATCGCGATCCACAAGCTCAATAACCGCCATTGGTGCGTTATCGCCATAACGGAAACCTGCTTTTAGAACGCGGGTGTAACCACCATTGCGGTCCTTGTAGCGTGGTCCAAGTACATCGAAAAGTTTCTTTGACTGCTCAACGTCACGTGTTCTGGAAATTGCCTGACGACGTGCATGTAAATCACCACGTTTGCCAAGTGTAATTAGTTTATCAACGATTGAACGAAGCTCTTTGGCTTTTGGCAATGTTGTCACTATTTGCTCGTGCTGGATTAGTGCCGCTGCCATGTTTGCAAACATCGCTTTACGATGGCTTGCAGTTCTGTTCAGTTTCCGGCCTTTTAAACGGTGGCGCATGAGTTGCTCCCCTTCTTCTTTTACAGGATGGCCTGGCTCTTAAGACCATCCCTTTGGTTATGGACTGTTTTCAGCCCGATTTGATATTAGTATTGGTCTTCGTAACGCTTAGCGAGATCTTCGATGTTCTCTGGTGGCCATGCAGGAATTTCCATTCCCAGGTGCAAGCCCATTCCAGCTAGAACTTCTTTGATTTCATTCAATGACTTACGACCGAAGTTCGGTGTACGAAGCATTTCTGCTTCTGTTTTTTGAATAAGATCGCCAATATATACGATGTTGTCGTTCTTCAAGCAGTTTGCAGAACGGACAGAAAGTTCCAATTCGTCCACTTTCTTGAGAAGTGCCGGGTTGAATGCAAGTTCTTGCACTTCTTCCTGTACTTCTTCTTTTTGTGGCTCTTCGAAATTCACGAAGATTGAAAGTTGGTCCTGCATGATGCGAGCTGCATAAGCAACAGCATCATCGGGTGTTACAGAACCATCAGTTTCAACTGTTAGTGTCAGCTTGTCATAATCAAGAACCTGACCTTCACGAGTTTTATCAATCTTGTAAGAAACTTTGCGGACTGGTGAATAAAGGCTGTCTACCGGAATAAGGCCGATTGGAGCATCTTCTGCGCGGTTACGCTCAGCAGGTGCATAGCCTTTGCCCGTGTTTACAGTTAGCTCCATGCGAATTTCAGCACCCTCGTCGAGCGTACAAATTTGATGCTCTGGGTTCAGAATTTCAACATCACCAACTGTTTGAATGTCAGCTGCTGTTACAACACCTGGTCCTTCTTTACGTACAACCATGCGCTTTGGACCTTCACCTTCCATACGAAGAGCGATTTCTTTAACGTTAAGAACGATATCAGTAACATCTTCACGAACACCGGCAATTGATGAGAATTCATGCAGAACGCCATCAATTTGCACAGCTGTTACCGCTGCACCTTGTAATGAAGAAAGCAAAACACGGCGAAGTGCATTGCCCAAAGTTAGGCCGTAACCACGTTCTAGTGGTTCAGCGATAATTACAGACTTAAATTGGTTACTTGAAACTACGTCCAATTTGTTCGGCTTAATCAATTCCTGCCAGTTTTTCTGTATCATAAAATAAATCCTTGGTTTATTGCCACCATCCCTTCGTGGCAAATTTCAAGACATCTACCTGCAATGTGGATTTGTTGCAGGTGGATATGGAATTAGACGCGACGCTTTTTCTTAGCGCGGCAACCGTTATGTGGAATTGAAGTCACGTCACGGATTGATGTGATTACAAACCCAGCAGCCTGAAGTGCACGAAGTGCTGATTCACGACCAGAACCTGGACCGCGAACTTCAACTTCCAAAGACTTCATGCCATGCTCTTGAGCTTTTTTTGCAGCTTCTTCAGCAGCAATCTGAGCTGCATAAGGAGTAGACTTACGTGAGCCTTTGAACCCTTGAGCACCAGCAGAAGACCAAGAAATTGTATTTCCTTGAGCGTCTGTGATTGTAACCATTGTGTTGTTAAATGTTGAATTCACATGAGCCATGCCCGATGTGATATTCTTGCGTTCGCGGCGGCGAACTTTACCGGCTTCTTTTGCCATTTATTGTTCCTTTTCTTCGATCTCTACACTGCCGTTATTCCAGCAGCTCCACCTGAAAAACCAAAAGGCTCTTCAAATTCTTGAACAGGGTTTTCCCTAAATTACTTTTTCTTACCAGCAATAGCCTTTGCAGGGCCCTTGCGTGTACGTGCGTTTGTGCTTGTACGCTGACCACGTACAGGCAGACCACGACGGTGACGTAGACCACGGTAACAACCAAGGTCCATAAGACGCTTGATGTTCATGGAAATTTCACGACGAAGATCACCTTCAACCATGTAATCACGGTCGATTACTTCGCGGATTTGAAGCACTTCAGCGTCGGTTAATTGGTTGATACGGCGTGATTCATCAAAACCAGTTTGCTTCATGATGCCCGCAGCCCCTTTTGGGCCGATACCGTGAATATATTGTAGCGCAATGATTACGCGCTTGTTTGTAGGGAGGTTTACACCGGCAATACGTGCCATACTTATTACTCCATCTTTCGGTTAAATTCGCGTCCGGTGGAGGCCGGCCCTTGCGAACAGTGGTTTCAAACACATCAAAGGCCAGCATCCAAATCCTTGAAAAGGTATCGGAACTGACCAGCAAATAGCTTGCGAATGCTTCTCATTTAACGCTCCTCCGCGCCTACGTCAAGCGAGGAAAGTCGTTTTATTTGAATCTCTTAGGCAGATTTTAAAATATTGTCGACATCTGCCGCAATTTTAGCAATAGTACCCATTCCATCGACGCCTCGAAGGAACCCTTTTGCATAGTAATACCCCACTAGTGGAGCTGTTTCCTTGTAATATGCCCTTAGTCTCGAGCGCATTGTTTCTTCGTTGTCATCCGCACGACGAGCGAAGTTGTTTTCACCGCATTTATCGCACTTATTCGGAGTAACCGGCAGCTTGAACTTGTCATGATATCCTTCGCCGCACGTACCACAGGTAAACCTTCCGGCAACGCGTTCAACAAGTGCATCATCATCGACTTCAAGCTCTATGACCGCATCAAGCGCCATGTCTTTTTCTTCGAACATGGCTTCAAGAGCATCAGCTTGTTGCAGCGTTCTTGGAAAACCGTCGAGAATAAACCCGTTTTTGCAATTTTCCATATCAACGCGGTCAGAAACAATACCAATAACAATATCATCTGAAACAAGCTTGCCTGCATCCATGACTGCCTTGGCGCGCTTACCAATTTTTGAGCCGAATTTTACAGCTTCGCGAAGCATGTCACCGGTAGAAAGCTGAGGAATAGAGTGTTTATCTACAATCAGCTTGGCTTGAGTACCCTTACCGGCACCTGGAGGACCTAATAGAATTAGTTTCATTTGCGTCTTGCTCCCTTACGCTTGCCTCCGCGCAATTTCTGCTTTTTCATAAGGCCTTCATATTGCTGTGCTAGCAAATGACCTTGAATTTGAGAAACCGTGTCCATGGTTACACTCACCATAATCAATAATGATGTACCACCAAGGAAGGCCGAAATGCCTACATTACTCATAAACACTTCAGGTATCAAACATACAAACACAAGATAAATTGCGCCAACAACTGTAATACGGGTCAACACGTGGTCGATATGCTCTGCTGTACGTTCACCTGGACGGACACCCGGAATAAAACCACCCTGGTTCTTCAGGTTATCTGCAGTTTCCTTTGGATTGAAAACAATCGCTGTGTAGAAGAATGCAAAGAAAGCAATCAATGCACCAAACAATAGAAGATACATTGGCTGACCGCGACCCAGATAGCTGACCAGGAATGCAAGCCAATCTGGCAGATTTGACTGTCCACCTGCTGTAAAACCAGCAGCTGTCAAAGGCAATAAGAGCAGTGATGAAGCAAAGATTGCCGGGATAACACCTGCAGTATTAAGCTTAAGCGGCAAGTGAGAAGAGTTACCTTCAAACATTTTATTGCCGACTTGTCGCTTTGGATATTGAATTAGCAACTTACGCTGGGCTCGTTCCACAAATACAATCAGGAAGACAAGTGCTACTGCCACAACAAGTACGGTAAGCATTGTTGCTGTAGAGATAGAACCCGTGCGGCCCTGTTCCAGCAACTGAGCGATTGCAGAAGGCATTGCAGCAACAATACCTGCAAAGATGATCAATGAGATACCGTTACCGATGCCACGTGCAGTGATTTGCTCACCAAGCCACATCAGGAACATTGTGCCGCCAACCAGCGTTAGAACGGTTGAAATACGGAAGAACCAGCCTGGATCTGCAACAATATTGGAAGCCTCAAGGCCTACTGAAATACCATAGGCTTGCAAAGTACCGAGTAAAACTGTGCCGTACCGCGTATATTGGTTGATTACTTTTCGGCCCTGTTCGCCTTCTTTTTTCAATTGTTCCAGGGAAGGAACCACTGAAGTCATCAATTGCATAATAATTGAAGCTGAAATATAGGGCATAATGCCAAGTGCAAAGATAGCCAAGCGCTCAACTGCGCCGCCATTAAAAACGTTTAACAGTCCACCGATACCGCCTGCCTGTCCACTGAACAATTGAGCATAAGCGCTGAAGTTGATGCCTGGCAGCGGAATATATGTTCCAAGACGATAAACAATCAAAGCGCCAAGTGTGAACCACAGGCGCTTTTTGAGTTCATCAGCTTTTGAGAATGCTGAAAAGCTAAGATTTGAGGCGAGTTGTTCGGCGGCTGATGCCATTTTTATCTCCCGATAGCCTAAAAAGGCTGATGATTACGTCCTTCGGGACAAGATAGGTGTTTCGGCCCTAAATTGCGAGGCCGAAACTGTCTTTTACGACAAATTTATTAGGCGTCCTTCGGAACGTATACTTTTTTAGTATAAACGACCTTTTCAAACACTTTAACAGTGCCACCAGCTTTTTCGATTTTCTCGATAGCAGCTTTTGATGCACCAGCAACTTCACAGGTAAGCTTTGCTTTAAGATCACCGTCAGAAAGAATGCGAACGCCATCACCAGCACGGCGCAGAACGCCTGCTTCTACAAGCATTTCTGCTGTAATTGTAGCTTTGCCATCAATCTTCTTGTCGTCGATTGCTTTTTGCAAGGTGCCAACAGAAACGATTTTCATGTCTGTTGTAAACATTGCATTTGAGAAACCGCGCTTAGGAAGACGACGGTAAATTGGCATTTGCCCGCCTTCGAAGCCGTTAATTGATACACCTGAACGAGACTTTTGGCCTTTTACACCGCGTCCGCCAGTTTTACCTTTGCTTGAACCAATACCGCGGCCAACACGTCGACGTGATTTAGATGAGCCTGGATTGTCATTAATTTCATTGAGTTTCATCGTACCTACTCCTGATCCTTAAGCGTCGTCTTCGACAACACGAACCATGTGGCTCACTTTGCGGATCATGCCGCGTACTGCTGGAGTGTCTTCCAGTGTAGAGCGACGGTTCATTTTGTTAAGTCCGAGGCCAACAAGAGTTGCGCGCTGATCGGTCGGACGGCGTAGCGGGCTACCTGTTTGTTGAACGGTTACTGTTTTTTTAGCCATGATGCCTGTCCCTTAGTCTTCTGAACCAATCAGGTCGCGACGTCGCTCCTGAAGAGTTGAATATTTAAGACCTCGCTGAGAAGCAATGTCTTTTGGGTGCATTTGGTTTTTCAAAGCATCGAATGTGGCGCGAACCATGTTGTATGCGTTTGATGAGCCTTGTGATTTAGCAACAACGTCCTGAACCCCAAGTGTTTCAAAAACAGCACGCATTGGACCACCGGCAATAATACCAGTACCAGCAGGTGCTGCACGAAGGAGAACCTTGCCAGCGCCGTGACGGCCTTTAACATCGTGGTGAAGTGTACGGCCAGAGCGCAATGGAACGAAAATCATGCTTCGTTTTGCAGCTTCGGTTGCCTTGCGAATTGCTTCAGGAACCTCTTTAGCCTTACCATGACCAAAGCCAACACGGCCTTTTTGGTCGCCAACTACGACAAGTGCAGCAAAACCAAAACGGCGACCACCTTTTACAACTTTTGCAACGCGATTGATGTGAACGAGTTTGTCAACAAATTCGCTATCTTTTTCATCGCGGTCCCGGTTACGGGAGTTTTCTCTTGGTGCCATTTACCTATTCCTTGTTCTTTTCCGGTAGCACTAGACTTAATCAGCGAGGCCTTTTGAATAATTTTTTTATACTCAAGTACCAAACTGGGTTTGAGGGGCCATTTAAAAATGGCGCCCCCTATTCTCTTGTTCGCATTTCAAATAAATGAAAAGCCTTAGAAGCTCAACCCGCCTTCGCGAGCTGCTTCAGCCAATGCTTTCACACGGCCATGATAGATGTAAGCACCACGGTCAAATACAACCTCTTTGATGCCTGCTTTTGATGCTCTGTCTGCAACAAGTTTGCCAATGGCTTCAGCAGCTGCAACATCGCAACCCTTTTTGCCTTTGAAATCCTTGTCGAGTGTTGAAGCTGATGCAAGAGTGTGACCTGCAACATCATCAATTACCTGAGCATAGATATTTTGCGAAGAGCGGTAAACGCTTAAGCGTGGACGGCCATTTGCAACTTTTTTAAGCTGACGACGTACACGATTAGCACGGCGCGCTTCAGTGGATAGTTTGTTTCCCATAATGCGTATGCCTTACTTCTTCTTGCCTTCCTTGCGGAAGATTGTTTCGTCAGCGTATTTAACACCCTTGCCTTTATATGGCTCTGGTGGACGGTAGCTGCGAATTTCAGCAGCAACCTGACCGACTTTTTGTTTATCGATGCCTGTGACGATGAGCTCAGTTGGCTTTGTACAAGCAACTGTTACGCCTTCTGGCACTTTGTAGACCACTTCGTGTGAGAAGCCCAAAGACAACTGAACGTCTTTACCCTGCATTGCTGCACGATAACCAACACCGTTGATCTCCAGTTTCTTTTCAAAACCGTCTTTAACACCTTCAAGAATGTTAGCAACCATGGTGCGGGACATGCCCCACTTTGAACGCGCATCTTTAGTTTGATCGCGTGGATCAACTTGGATAGCGCCCTCTTCCATTTTTACTAGCACTTCTTTGTTTACAACGAAGTTAAGTTCGCCTTTCGGTCCTTTAGCAGTAACCGTTTGACCTTCAACTGTTGCAATAACCCCTTCCGGGATTTGAACTGGTTTTTTACCAATACGAGACATTTTTCAAATCTCCCTTAGAATACGCGGCAAAGAATTTCGCCACCGACATTCTGTCTGCGGGCTTCGTGGTCCGCCATAACACCTTTTGGTGTTGATAGAATGTTGATGCCAAGACCGTTCGCCACATGTGGGATGGATTTGACAGAAGAATATACGCGAAGACCAGGACGAGAAACACGTGAAATTTCACGGATAACCGGCTTTTCTTCGTAGTATTTCAATTCAATCACAATCTCTGACTTGCCGTCATCAAATTGTGCGGTTGAATAGTCGCGAATATAACCCTCAGACTTCAAAACTTCACATACGTTTGCACGCAGTTTTGAAGAAGGGCTTGAAACTTTAGACTTGTTGCGCATCAAACCGTTACGGATGCGAGTCAACATGTCACCGAGTGGATCAGTAATACCTGACATGGATTATCCTCTTACCAGCTTGATTTGACAAGACCAGGGATCTTGCCGAAATTGCCAAGTTCGCGAAGTGCGATACGAGACATTTGAAGTTTGCGGTAGTAACCACGTGGACGACCAGTAACTTCACAGCGGTTACGGATGCGGATCTTTGATCCATCACGTGGTAGTTCGTTCATTTTCAATTGCGCTTTAAAGCGTTCTTCAATTGGCAATTCACGATTCATGATAATCGCTTTTAGAGCAACGCGTTTGGCGGCTTGATTTTTAGCCTTCCTTACGCGTGTCTTGTTTTTAGTAAATGCGCTAACTTTAGCCATTTAATTTTTCCTTTGTTTCACGCTTGCCGTTACTGCTTTTCAGGGAATGGGAAGTTAAACTCTTTTAAAAGAGCTCTGGCTTCGTCATCCGTTGTAGCAGTCGTACAGACGATTACGTCCATGCCCCAGATCTTGTCTACTTTGTCGTAGTTGATCTCTGGAAACACGATGTGTTCTTTAATGCCCATAGCAAAGTTGCCACGGCCATCGAAGCTTTTAGGGTTTAGACCACGAAAGTCACGAATGCGTGGTAGCGCGATTGTAACCAGACGGTCAATGAAGTCATACATACGAGGGCCACGAAGTGTTACTTTCGCGCCAAGTGGCATACCTTCACGTACTTTAAAAGTAGCGATCGACTTGCGTGCATGTGTAACTTGAGCTTTTTGACCAGCAATAAGTGTCAGGTCATCAGCTGCAATTTGAGCCTTTTTGGAATCTTGTGTTGTTTCACCAACACCCATGTTAAGAACGATTTTATCGATCTTAGGAACTTCCATAGGGTTCTTATAGCCGAACTGCTCGACCATTTTGCTGCGAATAACATCATTATAATGCCCGCGCAGGCGTGGTGCGTAATTCGTATCAGCCATCGATTTCTTCTCCAGAACGCTTTGCGACACGCACTTTGCTGCCGTCGTCCTTAACTTTGATGCCAACACGTGTTGGCTTTCCATCTTTTGGATCAGCTAGAGCCAAGTTTGAAACCTGGACTGCTGCTTCTCTAGAAACAATTCCGCCCTCTTGAGCCTGAGATTGCTTCTGGTGTCTTTTAATCATGTTGATGCCAGATACAAGGGCTTTACCCTCTTTTGGCAACATTTGCATGATTGCGCCTGTTTGACCTTTGTCTTTGCCGGTCAGAACGACAACGCTATCGCCTTTTTTTAGCTTTTGCATAATGTCTACCCCTTACAGCACTTCAGGTGCGAGTGAGATGATTTTCATGTGTTTCTTGGCACGTAGCTCACGAGGCACAGGGCCAAAGATACGGGTACCAACTGGCTCGCTTTTGTTATCAACGATAACAGCAGCATTGCCATCAAACTTAATCATGCTGCCATCAGCACGACGTAGTGATTGAGCAGTACGTACAACAACCGCTTTCATCACGTCACCTTTTTTCACGCGTCCGCGTGGTATAGCTTCTTTTACAGAAACTACAATAATGTCACCAACTGAGGCGTATTTCCGCTTGGAACCGCCCAGTACCTTGATGCACATAACACGACGGGCACCTGAGTTATCAGCGACCTCGAGATTTGTTTGCATCTGAATCATGACTGGCTACCTTCTTCTTTGTATTAATGTCCGTAAAGCGATTGCCTTACAGTGCCTGCCAAACTGTTTACGCTTGACCTTCAATTACGGTCCAACGTTTATCCTTGGAAATTGGCGCGCATTCTTCAATGAACACTTCATCTCCAACTTTTTTCACATTAGCCGCATCATGGGCTTTGTAATTCTTCGTACGACGCACAGTCTTTTTGAAGAGCGGATGGATAAACCTACGCTCAACTTTAACGACGACTGTCTTGTCGTTTTTGTCACTGACAACAGTACCCTGCAAAACGCGCTTTGGCATGTCTTCAATCTTTCCTTTTTAAGGCTGTTAAGCCTTGGCTTCTGCTGACTGCTTTTCAGCAGCAATTGTCTGAATACGCGCAATGTCACGGCGAACCTGACGCATGCGTGCTGTGTTTTCCAACTGACCAGTTGCTCTTTGGAAACGCAGGTTAAACTGCTCTTTCTTCAAGTTAACAAGCTCAGTCATGAGCTCGTCTGGTGTTTTGGTACGAATATCATCGGCCTTCATGGCTGAAACTCTCTCGTTTAGTTATCGTGACTGGCGACGGATAACCTGTTTGCGGCCATCCTGCAATCACTTTTCGCTTAGTCGACAATACGCTGAACAAAGCGGGTTTTAATTGACAATTTACGGCCACCTAGACGAAGCGCTTCACGAGCAACTTCTTCAGATACACCATCAATCTCGAACATTACACGGCCAGGTTTTACCCGAGCTGCCCAATAGTCGATTGATCCCTTACCTTTACCCATACGAACCTCAGTAGGTTTCGCTGATACTGGCAGATCAGGGAAAATTCTGATCCAAACACGTCCGGCACGTTTCATGTGATGAGTGATTGCACGGCGAGCCGCCTCAATCTGACGTGAATTAACACGATCTGGCTCAAGAGCCTTTAGACCGTAAGCACCAAACGTAAGGCGTGATCCGCCCTTTGCCTTGCCGCTAATGCGACCTTTGTGCTGCTTGCGGAATTTTGTGCGCTTTGGCTGCAACATTGTTCTTAATCCCGTTTATTATTTGAGTTTGGACGACGGTTTCCACCACCACCCTGCTCTTGTGCTGCGTTTCCACGACGTTCTGATGCATATGGATCGTGTTCAAAGATTTCGCCTTTGAATATCCAAACCTTGATGCCGCAAATGCCATAAGCAGTTGCTGCTGATGCAACGCCGTAATCGATGTCTGCACGCAATGTGTGTAGCGGCACACGACCTTCGCGGTACCATTCCATACGAGCAATTTCTGCACCGCCAAGACGACCCGCACAGTTGATACGAATACCAAGAGCACCAAGACGCATAGCTGATTGTACTGAACGCTTCATGGCACGACGGAATGCAACACGGCGTTCCAACTGCTGAGCAATTGACTGAGCTACAATTGTTGCATCAATCTCTGGCTTGCGTACTTCGTTGATGTTGATGTGAACTTCAGAAGAAGTCACTTCACCAAGCTTGCGACGAAGCTTTTCAATGTCAGCGCCTTTTTTACCAATAATGATACCAGGACGCGCAGAATGAATAGTTACACGGCACTTCTTGTGTGGACGCTCAATAACAATCTTTGCGATTGAAGCAGCAGCCAATTCTTTTTCAAGATACTCGCGAATTGCGATGTCTTCATGAAGAAGGTTGCCATACTCGCCCTTTGTAGCGAACCAGCGTGAGTCCCATGTTCGGTTGATACCGAGGCGGAAGCCAATTGGATTAATCTTTTGACCCATTACGCGGCCTCCTCTTCCACTTCACGCACCACGATAGTCAGGTGTGAGAACGGTTTCAAAATACGAGTTGATTTACCACGACCACGCACCCTAAAGCGCTTCATTGTGATCGACTTGCCGACATGTGCTTCTGCAACAATCAGGCTATCAACATCAAGATCATGGTTGTTTTCAGCATTTGCAATCGCTGACTGCAAAGTCTTCAAAACAGTGTCTGAAATACGGCGTTGGTTAAATTCCAGATCAGCAAGAGCCTTCTGAACTTTTTTACCACGGATCAGCATGCAAACATCATTTAGCTTTTGAGCGCTTGTGCGGATCGTGCGGGTTACTGCACGGGCCTCATTGTCCTTTAGGACGCGATCACGTTTTTGCTTGCCCATAATTACTTCCTCTTCGCTTTTTTATCAGCGCCGTGACCGTAATAGGTACGACTTGGCGAAAATTCACCGAGCTTGTGGCCAATCATGTCCTCTGTGATATTCACAGGGATATGCTTTAGACCATTATAAACACCGAAAGTAAGGCCAACGAATTGAGGCAGGACAGTTGAACGTCTGCTCCAAGTTTTGATTACTTCACTTCTGCCACTTTCACGAACTTTATCTGCTTTTTTCAAGAGATAACCGTCGACAAAAGGACCTTTCCAAATAGAACGTGCCACGATACTGGCTCCCTATCGTTTCTTGCGCTGATGACGTGTGCGCATGATTAGTTTATCGGATGCCTTATTCTTGGCGCGAGTACGTTTACCCTTTGTAGGCTTACCCCAGGGTGTCACTGGATGACGACCACCTGAAGTACGTCCTTCACCACCACCATGTGGGTGATCGACCGGGTTCATGGCAACACCACGAACTGAAGGGCGACGACCAAGCCAGCGATTACGGCCAGCCTTACCTTTGTTGGTATTAGAGTTATCCGGGTTAGATACTGCACCAATTGTTGCAATACATTCACCATGGATTAAACGCTGTTCGCCTGAATTAAGACGAAGAATTGCATATGGACCATCACGACCTACAAGCTGAACATATGAACCGGCTGAACGGGCAATTTGAGCACCCTTGCCTGGCTTCATTTCAACGTTGTGGATGATTGTACCCACTGGAATTGAACGCATTGGCATACAGTTACCAGGTTTGATGTCTGCACTTTCTGCAGAGATAACCTTGTCACCAACACCCAAACGCTGAGGCGCAATGATGTATGATAGATCACCATCTTCATACTTTATCAAAGCGATGAATGCAGTTCTGTTAGGATCGTATTCAATACGCTCTACAGTTGCAGTCATGTCACGCTTTAGACGTTTGAAGTCTACCATGCGGTATGAGCGCTTATGTCCACCACCGATATGACGAGATGTCATACGGCCAGTGTTGTTACGGCCACCAGATTTGGAAAGACCTTCAGTCAAAGCTTTGACTGGCTTGCCCTTCCAAAGACCAGAACGGTCTACGATTACCAGCTGACGCTGGCTGGGTGTCCGTGGATTAAATTTCTTAAGTGCCATGATACTATCCCTTAAAGCCCTGTGGTCACGTCGATGGACTGACCTTCGTCAAGTGTCACAACGGCCTTTTTGACATCGTTTTGTTTACCCATGATGCCACGGAAGCGCTTTACCTTGCCTTTGCGAAGCAATGTATTCACTGCTTTCACTTTTACACCAAACAAAGCTTCAACAGCTTTTTTGATTTCAGGCTTGTTTGCGTTGCGAGCAACGTTGAAAACCACTTGATTAGCATCAGATGCCATTGTGGATTTTTCTGTAATGACCGGAGAAACGATCACATCGTAGTGTTTTACATCACTCATTTGAAACGCTCCTCTAGTGCTTCAACTGCTGGCTTGGAAAGCACAAGCTTCTCACGACGCAGAATGTCATAAACGTTAATACCTTGAACTGGCAGTACATCGACATGCGGCACGTTTTGTGCTGCCAGACGGAAGTTGTTATCCAACTCAGCGCCACCGATGAACAATGCATTTTCAAGACCCAATTTAGCAAGATGACCGCGAAGTGCTGAAGTCTTTGCTTCTTTCATCGCAAGATCGTCCAATACCACGATGCCATCAGCAGCACGCTTTGCAGAAAGTGCATGACGTAGTGCAAGAGCGCGAACCTTCTTAGGAAGATCAAACCCGTGATCACGTGGTGTAGGACCAAATGCACGACCACCACCACGAAACTGTGGGGCTTTCTTAGTAGAGTGACGTGCTGAGCCCGTACCCTTCTGTTTGTACATTTTCTTTGTTGTTGCGCTAATTTCTGCGCGGTTCTTCACATCGTGTGTACCTGCGCGGCGTTTAGCCAATTGATAACGCACCATGCGGTATAGAATGTCTTGGCGAGATTCCAGACCGAACACAGCATCAGATACTGATACTTTGCCAGAAGCCTTGCCCTCAAGAGTTTTTACACTGATATCCATTATTCAGCTCCCTCAGTTACTTCTGCCGGAGCAGCCTCAGCAGCTGATGCACCACCTTTAAGACCTGCAGGAAGAGGAGCATTATCAGGACGGGCAATTTTCATTGCGTCTTTGATAAGGATCCATGCGCCTTTTGAACCAGGAACAGCACCTTTAACAAGAACCAGACCACGTTCAGCATCTGTACGGACAACTTCAAGGTTTTGAGTAGTGATACGAGTTGAACCCATATGACCAGCCATTTTCTTGCCTTTGAAAACCTTACCAGGATCCTGACACTGACCTGTTGAACCATGCGAACGGTGAGAAACCGACACACCGTGTGAAGCGCGAAGACCGCCAAAGTTGTGACGCTTCATGGCACCGGCAAAACCTTTACCGATTGAAGTACTTGTCACATCAACTTTTTGACCTTCTACGAAATGTTCTGCAGAAAGTTCCACGCCTACATCGAGCATGTTCTCGGCAGAAACGCGGAATTCAGCCAGCTTGCGCTTAGGCTCAACCTTTGCAACTGCAAAGTGGCCACGCATTGGCTTGGTTGTGTTTTTGACTTTAGCAAGCCCAGCACCAAGCTGGACAGCTGTGTAGCCGTTCTTTTCTTCTGTACGCTGGGATACGACCTGAAGGTTATCTACCTTCAGCACCGTAACAGGGATCTGTACACCAGCGTCATTGTAGACGCGGGTCATACCCAGCTTTTGTGCTATCAAACCTGAACGCATTTGTTCTGTGTCCTTTATGGGAAGTAAGCCTTTTATATTTTTGGCCCAGAGTTCCCGCTACAATTTTTAACCAACCGCCCTACTGGGCAAATCAGCTTTAAAGTTTAATCTCGACGTCAACACCAGCAGAAAGATCGAGCTTCATAAGCGCGTCTACTGTTTGTGGTGTTGGGTCAACGATATCCAAGAGACGTTTGTGCGTACGCATTTCAAACTGCTCGCGGCTTTTCTTGTTGACGTGTGGCGAACGGTTAACAGTATATCTTTCGATACGTGTCGGAAGAGGTACTGGTCCTTTCACCTGCGCACCTGTACGCTTCGCAGTAGAGACAATCTCTTTTGTCGAAGTATCAAGGATACGATGGTCAAACGCTTTTAGGCGAATGCGGATATTTTGGCCGTTCATAAGTTATTTCCTTAAAGAACACCGGTGAGAAGCAATGCCCTCACCCGAAAATTCAAATTACTCAATGATTGTTGCAACGATGCCGGCGCCGACGGTACGACCGCCTTCACGG
>JAALLB010000240.1 GCA_011087745.1 Hyphomicrobiales bacterium
CCTGAAACGTCAACCCCAAATAATCAGATTTTCAAGGACTCGGAGTATAGCAACTAATTTTGATTGAGGTTGGACTTTATTCAGTCGCTATTGCGGGAGAATATGCGATTTCAACTCAACCGAAAACAATCAGCTAAGTTTGTATGACATCCCTGCCAGAAAACATTCCATTTACAATTAGTACTTCAGATCCGACAGGCTCTATTCTTGCTTGTGAGCGAATTGTTATTGGTCAGCTGGGCCAATCCCTTGATGGATGTATTGCGACGCCGAGCGGTGATTCCAAATATATCAATAGTGATTGTGGGTTGAAGCATTTACATAAAATTCGGAGCGCCGTTGAGGCTGTAGTGGTTGGGGTTGGCTGTGTAAATGCAGATGATCCGAAATTGAGTGTTCGTCTGTGCGATGGTGATCATCCCGTTCGAGTGATTATCGATCCAAAGGGACGAGTGAACTTACAGTCCATTTTATTCAAGGATGATATATCTGACGTGATCATCATTACATCTTTGGAAGTTGATCATCCTGCGCTGGGAATGGCAGAAATTATCAAATTGCCTGCACAGGATTATCATATCTCCCCATCGGAGATTGTAAAAACCCTATTTGCCAGAGGATTTTCGAAAATTCTGGTAGAAGGTGGCAATCAAACACTTTCCAATTTTATGGATGCAGGTGTTCTGGACAGATTGCATTTGATTGTGGCACCGATGATTATGGGTGGTGGATTATCTGGGCTAAATCTTGCACCAATAGACAAATTGCATGAAGCATTGCGCCCCGAAGTAACACTTTATCCTTTAGGAAGAGATGTTCTTTTTGATTGCGATTTTAGCAAAACCTAAATTGGAACCGCGAAGATATCTTTGTGACCCACGAAAAGGGATGCATTTGAACTTTCGATTAAATTCAAACGCTCCAGATACCAATCATCAAAATCCTTTTCTGAATTCGGTTTAATTTCTACGGCGGCATCGTGCCAACCTTGCAGAAGCATGCGCTGAAATTCCTTATGTTTGGAATTTCCAATCCAGTCTGATTTGCCAATATTCACCTGATAGCCTGCTTGTTCAAAAAGCTCGATAGCAGTGTCGGCCGCATCTGGCCCCAGTGCTATGCCAAAGCCTTTATCAGTTTTTTGGTGTGCATTAAATGCTTCCAGCACCTCGTTTTCTGCCTCTAAAATCGGCTCGCACCCGGCTCTGCCATCATAGGTGAGCGCTGCATAAAATGGGATTTTTCTCGAAGTGATTTCAATGACCAATTGTTCCAGCCATTCCATTGAGACCAAATCAAGAAAGGCGGATGTTGTGATTAGGTCTGGGCTATGGGCGAACAATGCATCGAGTGAACCTGATAAATCAGCCAGGGAGAATTCAACGCTATCACCTTCTGCAGCAGCTCGCGCCACATCAAGCAGGGCATCGTCATGGTCAACCAAATGCCATGAAATTTTTTGGGGAAGCACTGGCCTTAAGGCGCGTAATGTGGAACCTGTACCGCTGCCAATGTCAGTAATTTTTAGGAATTTGTCTTGAGTATACCAGCCAGCTACTCCAGCAAGAATTTCTTCGTTTCTGGCCCGATGATCAATCGGTTCGCGCAAAGCCAACCATTCACCCGAAAACCCGCTCATGCTGTATCCTTCAAAGTATCATAAAATTGTGCAGCGGAATTCTGCCAGGTTGGAAAGCGTGGTTCTGCCTTGATAGTGGCTTCCCGCAATTTTGTGCGAAGAGCATTATTGGTAATCAGGCTCTCGAGAGCGTTTGTTAGCTGAGAAATGTTTGATGGTTCAACCAAGATACCGCAGCTTTCAGGAACAGTTTCAGGAATTGCTCCGGCTGTTGTTCCGATGACAGAAATACCTCTCACGATTGCTTCTGCATATGACATTCCATAACCCTCAAATAGTGACGGTAAAACAAAAACATCTGCTTTTGAATAGGCAATCTCTAACGCTTCCTCGTCTACATCTCCGTGGAATTGAACTTTCTTCGTAAGTGCTTCTCGTTCAACAAAGGCGCTCAATTCATTGTAGAGTGGTCGATCAAACTGAGTGCTGCCAATACAGTCCAGGTTCCAATCAAGGTGTTTTAGCTTGCTTAGCGAAAGCAGCAAATCCTTGTGCCCTTTTCGTTCAATCACAGATCCAACGCACAATAAATTTATGCTGGAATTTTCAGCGCTGGATGATCTCATACCCCGAACAACACCTGGTAGTATGGTATGAATTTGGCTTGGGTCCTGATCAAACAATTGTGCAACTGTCCTGCTTGTTGTCGGGCTGGTTGTGATGACGCAAGAGGTGAATGCCAAGCCCCTTCTTTCCTTATCTTCAAGGGCTTTCGCGGTTTTTTGATCCAGGCCGTTTTCCAAGCATAAAGGATGATGGATAAGTGCAGCAACTGGTATTATTTTCGACAATTTTTGCATAAACTCTGGAGCAGCTCCGCCCAGTAATCCATCGACAACAGCTACACCTGCCTTTGGAAAACTTTCAATTTGATCCAGTGCTCGCGTTTTTTCTGCCTCGCCGGGAAATGGGTAGTTTCCATCAATGCTTATCAGGTCGACATCAATGTTGGAGTTTTTCCAAGCATTGATGACTTCTCTGTCATATCGATATCCACCGGTTGGGAGATTTATATCTCCTGGAATGATGAATAATATTCGCATGAACTAAAGTTTGCCCTCATACCAGGCCCGTGCAACGTGGCTTTCCAAGATCGTAATCCGAATGGAATCGAATTCACCCTTTTTACGGCCCAGTTCACCCGCATTGGCCGCTTTTGCCAAGTGATCAAAAATGTATTTTGTCAAGAATTCTGTCGTTGTGTTTTCACCCTTGAATTGAGGAAGCTCATCAAGGTTTGCATAATTTATGGGTTGAAGAACGGCCTTTAGTGCATCATGTGCAGCACCAATATCGATCACAACATTATTTTCGTCCAACTTTTGCGAAATAAAACAGGCGTCCACGATAAATGTTGCACCGTGCATGGCTTGCGCAGGGCCGAAAAATTCACCTTTGAATGAATGAGCAATCATGATGTGATCGCGAACTTCTACTGCGTGCAAGGGAAATCTCCTGAAATAAAATGATTTGTTAGGGGTTGTTATATTTGACCAATTGGCAAAGTGCACTGCTATTTTTGCTAAATATGTCGTGAAGATGATCAGGCAAGGCTTCGAAAGCAATTTCTGGCTCAAGAAGAACATCAAGCTTTGCATCCCTTAGGGCCTGGTGCGAAATTAACGCTTCGATTTTTATGACTTGTAGTCTGGGC
>JAALLB010000241.1 GCA_011087745.1 Hyphomicrobiales bacterium
AAACCCTTAACCGCACTTTCTCATTCAACGTTCGGTAACTTGGCAATACCCTTCGCCTTGCTCACCGCGCATTCTGAAAAATCTGAATAATGCATCATCAAAATTTGGGGAACGAACAAAAGTCCCCTTACCATGCATGCGTTCAAGAATTCCTTCTTCAACCAATTGCGCAAGTGCCTGACGGACAGTGCCCGGTGCAATTTGCAATTCGCGAGAGAAAACATTTTCTGAAGGAACGCGGTCCCCAGGCTTGTATGCACCACTGACAACATCCTTCCTTATAGTATCAGCCAGTCGCTGATACAGCGGTAAGCGGTTATCACCATCAAGAGCGTTTTGCAGTATTGTTGACATCATGGTTTCTGAATTGTTCTAGATATCATTATAGTTCTATATAGAAGATTAAAGAGTCAAGAAGCATGATTATGACTGGTGCAAACAACTTGATCGGAACTAAGAAAGGGAGTTTTGATGGTCATGCTCATGTTTTTAAAACATCTCTCAAGCTTGCCACTGATACTCGTTACCAACCTTCAAATTGTGCCCTTTGGGAAACCTACAAAGATCTCCTTCTAGCTAATAATTTTGATGGCGGCATACTTGTTCAACCAAGTTTCCTTGGAACAGATAATACTTACCTCTTGGATGTGCTGGATGAGAGTCGCCAATCAAATGAATTGAATATGTATGGTGTTGTCGTTATTGATCATGACACTGATTTTTCAGAGCTTTTGCGTTTAAAGGGTCTCGGTGTAATTGGTATTCGCCTTAACCTGATTAGCGGTGGCAGATCAAAGGAGTTCAAGTTATCAGATTGGATAGATCTGTTCAGGATGATGAACGATTTAGAAATGCACTTGGAAGTATATAATACCAGTCATGAGATGGCTAAATTGATACCAATTTTAACCC
The DNA here is from genome assembly GCA_011087745.1 of Hyphomicrobiales bacterium. Classification (GTDB taxonomy): domain Bacteria; phylum Pseudomonadota; class Alphaproteobacteria; order Rhizobiales; family Rhizobiaceae; genus JAALLB01. Next base: position 913 of record JAALLB010000241.1, read on the forward strand.
ATCATGTTGAAAGATTGGTTATTGACCATTTTGGATTACCCGATGCAGATGATTTCCAAAATGATCCATGCCAACTAGCAATTAGAAAGGCTCCATTGGGGAGGGTATTGGTAAAAGCTTCTGGTCCTTATAGGACATTCAAAAACATGTCTTCGGAGGAAGCTGCAAAAAAATGTATCCCAATTTGCCAGAGTCTGTTTGATGCAATTGGCCCGGACAATTTGATATGGGGAAGCGACTGGCCTTGGACACAATTTGAAGCAGCCCATGATTTTGCATCGACGCTTGAATGGAGTAAGTCCTGGCAGCCAGGCAACCAAGACAAAGCTGCGATTTGCGCCTAGAAAATATTACGTATTTACATAAAATTTTTTGATGATGTAATGTGCAATTTGTATATCAATTTTGATATCAATCTATGATTGCAGGTGAAAACACATGAAAGTCAGAAATCTTGATACGTTCTATTGGATTGCCAGTTTAGGTAGTTTTCGAGCTGCTGCAGACAAACTCAATTTAACCCAACCTGCAATATCAGCGCGCATTCAGGTTCTTGAGCAAGACCTGGGCGCTGAGGTGTTTGTAAGAGAAATCAGGAATGCGGAGTTAACTTCGGATGGCCGCAGACTGTTCGTGTTTGCCGAGCAGTTCATGAGCATTAATCAAGACGTTCTTGCCGCATTTTCAGATACAGCAAGCATTGAGCAGACTATACGTGTTGGATCCTCTGAGACAATTGTATCCACCTGGCTTCCCGAGTTTATGGGTTATCTCAACCAATTGCATAACCGGTTGTCATTTGATTTGCGGGTCGATTCTACCGACAATTTAAGGAATGCACTTGTAGCCCGCGAGATTGATTTAGCTTTTTTAATGGGCCCGATTGCTGAAGTCAGTATCACCAACCATAAACTGTGTGCTTATGAAATGGTTTTTGCAGCTCCACGAGAGTTAGCGCAATTGCATGATGTTTGGTCGCCCAGCGATATCGCCAGTCAAACTATCTTGACCTTTGCCAACAACACAAAGCCCAGCAGACAAATACATGAGTTACTGACACCTCATGCTGTCGGTTCTTTGGACATGACAACCTCGACGTCCCTGGGCGCTTTAATTCGGCTGGCAAAATCGGGGATGGGAGTGTGTGCGATTCCCAAAGCGGTGATTGAAACAGAAATAGCCTCTGGTGACCTTGTTGAACTTAACACCCTTATGGAGAAGCCGACAATTTCCTTCACCGCATCTCACGTTTCAGCAGGGCCTGAAAGCAGTCTTATGACTAGCTTAAGCAACAGTGTCATAGAATTTTTAGCGCCTCGCTTAATAAAAAATATTTATCAAAGTTAACAAATAAATTCGATTTGATTTTTCCCCCCTGAACATATTTCCTATTTGCAGGAGGTTCTCAGGAATGAATATTGCCGTAAAAACAGAAACTGGTTCTGAGCTTCGCAAGATTATAAGAACAGGTTTGTTCGATGGTCAGACGGCCGGTCAGGCACCAGACCATCTGCAAGGTAATGTTGTGATATTGCCTTTGAAATATGCGAGCAATTTTCTGCAATTCTGTTTGAACAACCCCAAGCCATGTCCTCTTATTGGAATGTCAAAACTAGGAGACCCGGCAATTCCCTCTCTTGGTAGTGAAATTGATATTCGTTCCGATATTCCTCGATATTGCATCTACAAACACGGAAAACTTACAGACCAAGTCAATGATATATTCGATTATTGGGCAAAAGATTTCGTAGCATTTGTATTAGGTTGCTCCTTCACATTTGAAGAAGCTCTAATCCAAGCAGGTTTTGTTGTTCGGCACATAGAGCAAGATCGTAATGTGCCAATGTTTAAAACCAACATCGAAACAATTCCAGGCGGCATATTCAAAGGCCCTTTGGTGGTTACTATGCGGCCATATCTCAAAGAACAAATACCAGCTATTTTCGATCTTTGCGGTAAATATCCGCACGCCCATGGAACGCCAATTTATTGGGGAGATCCCGCAGGCATTGGTATCAAGGATCTTCAGGCACCCAATTATGGAGATCCAATAGAAGTATTAGAAGACGAAGTTCCAGTATTTTGGGCATGCGGGGTGACACCCCAAGCAGCAATTGAAGCTGCCAAACCCGATCTCTGCATAACCCATGCACCAGGTCATATGCTTGTAACAGATATCCGTTCATCTCAGCGTCCTGCAATTGAGGCAGGAATGCTCGATTTTCAAACTCAAGAAAACACCAATTCGATTTAACAAGGGAGAATACAATGAAAAAGACATTATACTCCGAGTCCTTGAAAATCTGATTATTTGGGGTTGACGTTTCAGGCTTG
>JAALLB010000242.1 GCA_011087745.1 Hyphomicrobiales bacterium
CAAGCCTGAAACGTCAACCCCAAATAATCAGATTTTCAAGGACTCGGAGTATATAGACAATCAGCCTTCTTTAATTTTATGAGAATGAGGCTGTCTACAGTCCTAATTCACTGAGCCCAGGATGGTTATCAGGGCGCCTTCCTTGTGGCCAGCGAAACTTTCTGTCTTCTTCCTTGATCGGTAGGTCATTTATACAGGCAAAGCGATTTTTCATTAAGCCGTCTGCATCAAATTCCCAGTTTTCATTGCCATAGGATCGGAACCAGTTGCCACTGTCATCATGCCATTCATAAGCATAGCGAACGGCTATTCGATTTTCGGTGAATGCCCATAGTTCTTTGATTAACCTGTATTCGAGTTCCTTTTTCCATTTTGCATCCAGAAAGGCCTGTGCTTCTTCCCCGTTTTTCACGAAATGAATTCGATTTCTCCAATGAGTATCTGTTGTATATGCAAGTGCGACCTTTTCTGGATCTCTGCTGTTCCAGCCATCTTCTGCCAGGCGAACTTTTTGGATTGCAGTTTCTTCTGTAATGGGGGAAGTGGAGGTCTGCTCATTGTTTTCGCTTTCTTTTTGGCTATTTAAACCGCGCCATTTTTGTTCGCATTGTTCTCTTAACGGGTTTAAGACATAGTCGTACTGTTCACACCAATTTGCCAAACATGGCAATTCAAAACAAATTGTTCGGGAGAGAAAAATGCGTGAACACGCACAAGCGGTCGTAATCGGGGGCGGTGTTATTGGCTGCTCAATTCTGTATCACTTAACGAAGTTGGGGTGGAGTGATGTAGTACTCCTGGAGCGCGATGAACTGACATCTGGAAGCACCTAGCACGCCGCTGCAAACATACACGGATTGCACGATAACAACAACATCAGCCGTATTCAGCATTACACCATGAACCTGTATAAAGAGCTCGAAGAAGTTACCGGGCAAGGATGTGGTGTATTTCAGCTAGGCTCCCTTTATCTCGCTCAAACGCAGGAGCGCGAACATCAACTTCGCCTGCAGGCGGCAAAAGCAAAATACTATGGATTGGATTTTTTTGAGGTTAACCGGGACGAAGCAGAAAAACTTCACCCTCTGGTAAACTATGACGGCATTCGCTGCATTATGTGGGAACCGTCAGGCGGAAATGTTGATCCATCGGGCGTTACCAATGCCTATGCAACTGGCGCCAAGAAAAATGGTGCAGAGATTCACCGTTTTACACCTGTTACAAGTACAGAACAACAATCAGACGGAACCTGGATTGTGCGCACCCCAAAGGGTGATATTCGAACCGAAGTTGTCGTCAATGCAGCAGGTCTATGGGGTCGCGAAGTTGCGGCGATGGCTGGGATTGATTTACCGCTTCTTCCTACTGAACATCAGTATTTCGTAACCGAAACTATGCCAGAAATTGAAGCAATGCCAGAAAGATTGCCCTCAGTTGCTGATCGTGATGGTGAATACTATTTGCGCCAGGAAGGCCAAGGATTGCTTGTCGGTGCCTATGAGAAAGACGTGCGTTTTTGGGCAGAAGAGGGCACACCACTTGATTTTGGCCATGAATTATTTGCCGATGATATTGAGCGTATCGAAGACAATATGATGCGCGCCATTGATCGTGTTCCAGCCTTGGGTATGGCCGGTATCAAGCGCGTAATAAATGGCCCAATGATCTGGTCACCCGACAGTAATGCATTGTTTGGCCCTGTACCAGAGCTGAAAGGTTATTTCTGCTGTAACGGCATCATTCCCGGCTTTTCTCAATCAGGCGGTTTGGGTCAACTTTCAGCTGAGTGGATAGTTACAGGCGAACCGCACCTTGATATGTTCCCCTGGGATTTATCGCGCTTCGGCTCTTGGGCAGATAAAAAATTCACGAAAGCAAAAGTAGGCGATCAATACGCAAATCGCTTTTCCATTCATTTTCCAAATGAAGAACGCGCTGTTGGACGACCTGTTCGCACGCGCCCTATTTATGAAACACAAAAAGCAATGGGTGCCGTGTTCGGATTAAACTACGGTTGGGAGCACCCATTATGGTTTGCAGATAAGCCAGGTGTTGAAGATACAAATGGCTTTACCCGTCAAAATTGGTGGGCGCCTGTTGGCGAAGAATGCAAGATGTTACGCGATCGTGCGGGCATCATAGATATTTCCAACTTTGCAAAATATCACGTTGAAGGTGATGGAGCTTCTGATTGGCTCAATTCTATTTTCGCCAACAACATGCCGAAAGCAATCGGGCGTTCCTGCCTTGCACCCTTAATTGGTGTACGGGGTGGTATCGCGGGTGATTTCACCATTACCAAGCTTGCTGAAGAAGAGTTCTTGATCGTCGGCTCAGGCATGGCGGAACGTTATCATGCGCGCTACTTCAACAATTCCAAAAAGCCGGCATCGGTATCATTTGAAAGCAAGACCGTTGCGATGTGCGGGTTTAACGTTGCCGGACCAAAGTCCCGGGATATGCTGCAGCGCATGACCAATGCTTCACTTGCAACTGAAGATTTTCCGTTTATGCGGTCGCAAAAAATCACGCTGGCGGGGATCGAGCTTGTCGCGCTCCGTGTATCCTTTACCGGTGATCTCGGGTGGGAGCTTCATTGCCAGACCGAAGATCAACAAGCGCTTTACGATGCATTGTTGGAAGCTGGTAAGGAATTTGGAGCAGGGCCAGTTGGCTCACGGGCATTGATGTCATTGCGCATCGAAAAAGGCTACGGATCGAGGTCGCGCGAATACAGTCCGGAATACTGGCCGCAAGAAGTTGGCCTTGATGGATTGTGCAAAATGACCAAAGAGTTCCTCAACAAACAAGCCGCGGTTGAAAATATATCAAAACCTGCCCGAGAAAATCTCGTAATTTTTGCGTTGAATGAAGATGCTGTTTCCGCATCAAACGCCGATGCAACAGGAGGTGAGCCGGTATTTAAAGGCGATGAACCAATCGGGCGGATAACGTCAGGTGGATATGGCTACACTGTTGGAAAATCTTTGGCGTTGGGTTTCGTTAAGGGAGCACAAGCTGGAGATCGAGTTGACGTTATGGTTCTTGGAGAGCGCCATGGTGCAACAATATTAGCAGAACCGCCATTTGATCCAAAAGGTGAAAAGCTACGCGCATAAGCTGTTTCTTTGTGTTGCACGCAAGGTGGCATCCAAGTTAAACTTTCAAGTATGGAGCCTGTATTTATTACTTTATACCCATCCTACTCCAAAACCCGAATGTTTTGGTGTGATATGATACGAAA
>JAALLB010000009.1 GCA_011087745.1 Hyphomicrobiales bacterium
CATAGCCCACCCTTATCAGAGATAAATCCTGAAATCAACTTGGCATTACCGTTTTGGATAATAATTTTCTTGAGTGAATTATATTTTCGGGCTATTTAGGCATGAACCTACCAATTTGCAGTGCGTTGAGAATTAATCCGACTTGCAATCTAATTATATATATACGGAAAGAGTGTCTTCATGGAACAAATGAAGCTTCAAGAGTTAAACTCTAAGAGTCCCACAGAACTTGTAGCCTTTGCTGAAGGTTTGGAAGTTGAAAATGCTAGCACCATGCGTAAGCAGGAGCTTATGTTTGCTACGCTGAAAAGTCTTGCGGAGCAAGATGTTGAGATTATCGGCGAGGGGGTTGTCGAAATACTTCAAGATGGTTTTGGATTTTTGCGTTCAGCCAGCGCGAATTATCTGCCAGGTCCTGATGACATTTATATTTCGCCATCACAAATTCGACGTTTCTCACTAAAAACTGGTGATACTGTTCAAGGTCCCATTAGAAGCCCTAAAGACGGAGAGCGTTACTTTGCGCTTCTTAAGGTTGATACGATCAATTTTGAAGACCAAGATAAAATTCGTCACAAAATCCATTTCGATAACCTAACACCACTTTATCCTGATGAGCGTTTCATGATGGAGATTGACGATCCGACCAATAAGGATTTGTCAGGACGTGTTATTGACCTAGTTGCACCTTTAGGTAAAGGACAACGTGGATTGATTGTTGCTCCACCTCGTACGGGTAAAACGGTCCTTCTTCAAAACATTGCGCATTCGATTACGGTAAATCACCCGGAAAGCTATTTGATTGTTCTTCTAATTGATGAACGTCCGGAAGAAGTTACTGATATGCAACGCTCAGTGAAGGGTGAAGTTGTATCATCTACTTTTGATGAACCTGCTGTTCGTCATGTTCAGGTTGCCGAAATGGTAATTGAAAAGGCAAAACGGCTTGTTGAGCATGGTCGTGACGTTGTAATTTTGTTGGATTCAATAACTCGTCTGGGCCGTGCCTATAATACTGTTGTACCTTCCTCTGGTAAAGTTCTTACAGGGGGTGTTGATGCGAATGCACTGCAAAGACCAAAGCGGTTTTTTGGTGCTGCTCGTAACATTGAAGAAGGTGGCTCTCTTACAATTATTGCGACTGCATTGATTGATACTGGTAGCCGAATGGATGAAGTTATTTTTGAAGAATTTAAAGGTACTGGTAACTCGGAAATCATGCTTGATCGAAAAGTTTCTGATAAGCGTGTTTATCCTTCAATGGACATCTTGAAATCTGGTACTCGTAAGGAAGATCTGCTTGTCAGCAAGGAAGATCTGCAAAAAGTATTTGTACTGCGCAGAATTCTGTCATCGATGGGTACTACTGATGCGATCGAATTCCTTATTGATAAATTGAAGCAGACTAAAAATAACGATGAGTTCTTTGATAATATGAATACTTAGTTGTATTTCTCAAATATATCAACGACTTAAGAGATATTCATTTGATTCGGTTGTGTTATGAAACCGAATTTCTGTCTGTTATGATTCGGACTCGAAATAGTTGTTTGTTTGATTGAGTGTTGGGATATTACTTTTATGAATGATGACACGATCGTTGCTCTTTCTAGTGGTAATCTTCCCAGTGGTGTTGCAGTTGTCCGCATCTCTGGGTCTGTGTGTACTAAAATTGCTGAGACTATGATCGGCGGCGTTCCATTGTCTCGTAATGTTGCTCTTCAGACAATAATTAATCCTCAGACCTCTGAAGAGCTCGATAGAGGCCTTGTGGTTTGGTTTCCTGGTCCTGCCAGTTTTACGGGTGAAGATTGTTTGGAGTTTCATCTACATGGTGGACGAGCTGTTGTAGCAGCTGTTGTTACTACTTTATGTACGTTTGATCATGTTCGATTAGCTGAGGCTGGAGAGTTTTCCAGGCGAGCCTTTGAAAACGGAAAGTTTGATTTAACTGAAATCGAAGGTATAGCCGATCTGGTTTCCAGCGAAACTGAAGCTCAAAGAAAGCAGGCTTTGGGGCAGAGCCGGGGTGATTCACGTGAAATATATGAAGAATGGCGACAACGTTTAATTCATATGCGTGCGCTCATTGAAGCAGAGTTGGATTTTAGTGAGGAGGAGGATATTCCTGATGAGATTTCCAAAGAAGGTTTTGCTAAGGTTTTGTCAATTAGGAAAGAAATTGAGGAGCATCTAGCTGATAATCGTGCGGGTGAAATTATTCGCGACGGTTTCAAGATCGCATTGATGGGAAAGCCTAATGCAGGTAAATCCAGTCTTTTGAATGCCCTGGCAAAGCGAGACGTGGCTATTGTAACCCAGGAAGCGGGTACAACGAGGGATGTATTGGATATCCATTTGGATATTGATGGCTATGCTGTGATTGTTTCTGATACCGCGGGTTTACGAGAATCTGATGATTTAGTTGAAGTTGAAGGGATTAGACGCGCAAATTTGAGTGGTTCCAATGCTGATTTGGTTGTCTGGCTATCAGACGTAGATGACAAAGAGCCCTTCCCCACTTTAAGGTTTGATGATGTGTTATTTATCAAATCCAAAGATGATGAAAATATACTAGGGCGCAATCATTCTATTTCTGTTAATACTGAGAATGGCTTGAATGGCTTGATTGGCTTGATTGAAAATCGGCTTAAATCTTCCGTTGGCAATTCCGGCATTGGTCTGATAAGCCGCATGCGATATCGTGAAGCTCTGGTTGAATGTGTTGAACATCTGAAATTTGTCTTAGAATTTGATGGCCCTGATATCGCATTGAGAGCTGAAACTTTGAGACATGCGTGTGATTGTATTGGCTGTATTACTGGCAAGATTGATATTGAAGACTTGTTGGATGTAATTTTTTCAGAGTTTTGCGTCGGCAAGTGATTCACGTGAAACAATTTTGGATCTAATTGACCTTATTTCACGTGAAACAATTTAATTGATCGCTGAGCCTATTTCTCTTTGACCTAATACAAAAGAATCGCTATTGGACTGAGATGATGAGTAATTCAAAGTATGAAGTAATAGTTGTTGGTGGTGGACATGCTGGTACAGAGGCTGCCAGTGCTTCTGCGCGCGCTGGTGCAAAAACAGCTTTGGTAACCCATAAACGTGATACAATTGGCGTTATGTCCTGTAATCCAGCTATTGGTGGCCTTGGAAAAGGGCATCTGGTCCGTGAAATTGATGCTCTGGATGGCCTTATGGGCTGTGTAGCCGATCGAGGCGGTATACAATTTCGATTATTAAACCGTCGTAAGGGCCCTGCTGTGCGTGGTCCCCGTACCCAGGCAGATCGTAAGTTATACCGTCAGGCAATTCAGGAAGAAATATTTAATATTGATGGTCTTGATGTCATTGAAGCATCAGTAGAAGATTTGGCGCTCGATAATGACGCGGTACAAGGAGTTGTATTGGGTGATGGCAGTATCCTGAAATGCGGTGCCGTCGTACTGACTACAGGAACTTTCCTTAGAGGCCTTATTCATATTGGCGAAAAAATGATACCTGCGGGCCGTATGGGTGAAGATCCAAGTGTTGGTCTATCAACTACACTTGAAAAGGCTGGTTTTGCCCTTGCAAGGCTTAAAACTGGCACTCCAGCGCGCTTGGATATTCGGTCCATCAATTGGAGTGTCCTTGAAATGCAAGGCGCTGATGAGCATCCTGTTCCTTTTTCCAGTATGACCAAGGAAATTACAAACCCCCAAGTGGAGTGCGGTATTACCCGTACAACGCCAGCGACACATAAGATTATCCGCGATAATGTGAAGCGTTCGGCAATGTATTCTGGGCAAATTGATGGAGTTGGTCCGAGGTATTGCCCATCAATTGAAGACAAGATTGTAAAATTTGGTGAACGGGACGGTCATCAAATATTTTTAGAGCCTGAAGGCCTGGATGATATTAATGTTTATCCGAATGGTATCTCTACATCCATGCCTGAATGGGTTCAGGAAGAATTTATTAAAACCATCCCGGGTTTGGAAAATGCAAAAATTAATCAACCAGGATATGCGATTGAATATGATCATGTAGATCCACGAGAACTGAAACTGACCCTAGAAACTATGAAAATCAAGGGTTTTTTCCTGGCAGGGCAGATTAACGGTACAACAGGATATGAAGAAGCAGGGGCTCAGGGACTTGTTGCCGGTCTTAATGCTGCAAGACTTGCCGGCAACCAGGATGAACTTATCTTTAGTCGTACTCAAAGCTATATTGGCGTGATGATTGATGACTTGGTCACACGCGGAGTAAGTGAACCTTACAGGATGTTTACATCGCGTGCAGAATATCGGTTGTCACTGCGCTCCGATAATGCAGATCAACGGTTAACTCCAATCGGTATTAATGCTGGCATTGTATCAAGTAAACGTCAGAAATTTTTTGAAAAACAACAAGAAGCGCATGAGTTTGGGCGGGAATTGCTTAAGTCCCTTACTCTTATGCCGAATGAGGCTGCTAAAACTGGTTTGAAAGTCAAGGAGGATGGTGTACGACGCTCTGCCTATGACCTTCTTTCGTTTAATGATATTGATTTTCAACGACTTAGCGAAGTTTGGCCGGAGTTGAATGCGATCGATGAAAAGGCTATTGAGCCTTTGGAGATAGAGGCTGGATATGCCGTTTATCTTGCCCGTCAAGAGAGTGATGCCTCAGTTGTTCGCAAAGATGAAAAGCGCATCATACCGGTTGATTTTAACTATTGCCAGCTATCCGGATTATCGATCGAGCTTCAACAAAAGCTGGAAATGGTTCGCCCGGCAAACATTGGGCAAGCTTCCCGTATTGAAGGAATAACGCCAGCGGCGTTAACATTGCTCCTAGCACATATCACAAAGCCGGCAGCAAAGCAGAAAGTATCATGAGCGGGGAAGTTATACTTTCAGAGCTTTTACGCATATACCCTGTTTCACGTGAAACTTTTCAGCGCCTTAAGATCATGGTTGAACGGGTTGAAGAGTGGCAAAAGAAAACAAATCTGATTGCACTATCAACACTTAATGATATTTGGAGTCGTCATATTGCCGACAGTTTGCAATGTTTGAGACTAAAACCAGAAGCCAGATCATGGGTGGATATCGGTAGTGGTGGTGGTTTTCCAGGCTTGGTGATTGCTGCCGTTATGGCGGAACATGAAAGCTCTTCTGTAGATCTGGTCGAAAGCATTCAGAAGAAGTGTTCCTTTTTGCGTCAGGTAAACAGACAAATGGGAGCTACGGCCAAGATCCATTGCAATCGTATTGAAAACGTTAGCCTTTCGATACCTCAACCAGAAATTATCACAGGGCGGGCTTTGGCTGCGCTTCCGACTTTGCTGGAGCTATCTTCACCTTGGATGTTGAACGGTGCGACGGCATTATTTCATAAAGGACGTGAATTTGAAGCGGAATTGGCAGATTGTGATGGTCTATGGGAGTTCGATCTGGTACATCATGAGAGCGTTATTTCATCAGATTCTGTAATTTTAGAAATACGCAATTTAAAGCAAGTAAAAGCAGATGCGGAGTAATAGAGGCGATGCCAAGAGTTATTACAGTGGCAAATCAAAAGGGTGGCGTTGGTAAAACAACAACTGCAATTAATCTTGCAACGGCTTTAGCTGCTATTGAACAAACAGCGCTGGTTATCGACCTGGATCCACAAGGCAATGCAAGCACTGGACTTGGTATAGATCGCGACGATCGTAAGGTATCTACTTATGATTTGCTAACCGGCAGCGCAACACTTGAAGAAACTATAACTCCAACTGCAGTGCCAGGTTTATATGTATCTCCATCTACGCTTGATTTGCTTGGCGTTGAAATGGAGATTTCTGGAGAAGGGGATAGGGCTTTTAAATTGAAGAAAGCTATTCAGGAATATAATCCTAATAATATTCCAATTGATTATATCCTCATTGATTGTCCACCATCGTTAAATTTACTTACGTTAAATGCCATGGCAGCTGCAGACTCAGTTTTGGTTCCCCTGCAGTGTGAGTTCTTTGCGCTTGAAGGGTTAAGTCAACTTCTTCAAACTGTGGAACAGGTAAAACAGACCATTAATCCTGAAATTATTATTCATGGCATTGTGATGACGATGTTTGACAAACGTAACAATCTCGCAATGCAGGTTGTAGATGATGTTCGTGAATTTTTGGGCGATAAAGTCTATAAAACGATTATCCCTCGCAATGTTCGGGTATCAGAAGCACCTTCACATGGTAAGCCGGTACTTTTATATGACCTAAATTGTGCGGGTAGTCAGGCATATCTACAATTGGCTTCAGAGGTTATTAAGCGAGAAAAGCAGCTGATTGCTGCATAAATAATGATTCATGTCCGTAATGAATAATGAATTACTAGGGTTAAAAGATGTCAGATGATACTTCAAAAAAACGTTTAGGCCGAGGGCTAGCCGCTCTGATGGGTGAGCTTGATCAGCCAATTGCTTCAACAAAAAATGTAGAAGAAAAACAAATTGAAGCACCTGTGATAAGCCAAGGCGAGCGCTCTGTACCTATTGAGCATATTCGAGCCAATCCAAATAATCCTCGCAAGTTTTTTGCTGATAGTGAACTGCTCGATTTGTCCAATTCAATTCGCGAGCATGGAATTGTTCAACCCATTTTAGTTCGTCCAGCCAAAGGGGAAGACCTTGGTGGTGCGCAATATGAAATTATTGCTGGTGAGCGTCGATGGAGAGCTGCGCAAAAAGCAGGACTTCATGATGTACCAATTATTGTTCGGGACGTAGCTGACAAGCAGGCACTCGAACTTGCAATAATTGAAAATGTTCAGCGGGCTGACCTGAACTCGGTCGAAGAGGCTTTGGGCTATCAACAATTAATTGATGAATATGATTACAGTCAAAATGAACTTGCCCAAGTCATTGGCAAAAGTCGTTCCCATGTTGCCAATACATTGCGTCTATTGAAATTGCCAAAGGATATTCAAGAACTCGTAAGTGATGGGAGCTTGTCGGCGGGGCATGCAAGAACATTGGTTACGGCTGATAATCCGCAGGTACTTGCAAAACGTATTATCAAGGAAGGTCTTTCGGTGCGTCAGGCAGAGATGTTGGCTCAAGGGGAGTTGGAAACAAAATCTGCTCCAGGAAAGGCATCAAAAAATCCTGTTAAAGAAAAGTCTGTTGATATCCTCGCGCTTGAACAAAGGCTTGAAGACAATCTTGGTCTAAAAATTGATTTGCGTCATAGTGAAAAAGAAAAAGGTGAGTTGAGAATTAAGTATTCCAATCTTGACCAGCTTGATGAAGTTTGTAGGCGGCTTCAAAATGGATTGCTTGGCTCTTAGCCTTATCAATTACGTTTCTTAAGTGCAGCTGCTTCCAGACTTAATGCTAGTAGGGTTGTACTACAGAGTGATTGCGCGATTCCACTTTTCTGCCGGCATTCCAGCATTGCTTTATCCAGCCTAATTAAGGCTCGTGTTAATCGTTCAAGTGTCCAAATATTTACTGCTGCAATCACAGCATTTTTTCTGGCAAAGTGAATAGGTGGCCGCATTCCGCCAATAACATTTGATGCAATCTGTCTTTGTAATTCAACTTTGCTCCTTGCGCTCTGAAGCATTTGAAAATGGCGAAGCAAACCTAACAAGACTATATCAGGAGAATTTCCAGCTTCTATTGCTTTCGGGAGTACGGCTTGTAGTTTTGCAGCATCACCAGTTGAAGTTGCATCAATGACATCGTCCATCACCAGTTTTGCAGCATCACCAACAATTTCATGAATTTCTATTTCAGTTATTTGTTCTTTACCTTCGCAATAAATTGCCAGCTTTGACAATTCGCCGCGTGAGACCATGCGATTGTCACCCAACATGGATTTTAGCAAAAGCCTTGTTTCACGATCAATCTTTAGGCCTTTCGCCACGACTTCTTCATCAATTAACTGCTCAATGGCAGCATCACTATCCTGATAACAGGGGATGCAGAGGCTGGCAGGACTTGCTTCCAACTGTTTTCGCAATCCAGCGGTTTTCTTCAAGTCACCAGATTCGATCAGGATAATTGCATCTTCGGGCGGTGTTTCCAAAACTGGCTTCACTGCTTTTGTAAGATCGCGTCTTGTGCTTCCGGAAATTCGGATGAGGCGCTTGGCACCAAACATACCAATTGTGTGGGCTTCATCTGCAATGCGCGCAGTATCGCTGGCCGCATCATCAGCATTCATTCGTATTTGACAAAATGGATCCGATAAATCAACACCTGACTTTAGTGCCAATAAATCTGCGCGTTCACTCACCAGGCCAGCATCCGGTCCATAGAACAAAATAACGGGTTTGGAAAAATCAGGCTTTTTTAGAAAAGGTTCAATATCACGCGGCTTGAGGGAAGCCATGGAACTTTACAGACGGCTCATGTTGGAAGCAATTGCCAAACGCAAAGCTTCAGCAGCTTCTTTTGCAGCTCTATTTTCTGCATCGCGAGTAGCGCGATTGTTTGCTAATACCTGGCCGGTTCTATCATAAGATGCAATTGCATCTCTCGAGCCACTTGCAACAGTTTCGTTGGTTTGAAGATCGACAAGATCATAGCTAACCCGAACTGTAACAGTACCGGCGGTAGAATCTTCAACACTTGGAAGTGCTGATGTTAATTGGTTGCTGTAGCTAACCCGAAGGCGCGCTTCATGGGTTATTTCACTGGAAGTAAACCCCCCATTTAGAAGAAATAAAAGACGGTTCCTAACCTGTTGGGCAACGCGATCATTTACGGATGCAACGCCAACTTGTTCCAGTCCACCACCTTGACCAGGTGTGCGTTCTCCATAAAGAGGCTGGAATTGGCATGAAGCCAAGAACATCAGGGCGACAACTGCAATGGAAGAACGGGTAATCTTGGTTACTTGGCTAAAAAACAACATTTACAATTCTCTTCGGTACGACGATTATTTTCTTAGGCTTTTGCCCGTCTAATTGTTTTACTACCACATCTAGGGCTAAAGTTGCATCCTCTATTTCTTGCGGTGTTGCATCGGGACTAACTTCAAGATCGGCACGCTTTTTGCCATTAATTTGAACTGGCAAGGTAATGGTGTCATCACTTGCCAATGCATCATCATGTTGCGGCCAGGATTGTTCGGATACAAGTCCATCAAACTCAAGTTCTTCCCAGCATGTTTCAGCAAGGTGCGGCATGACAGGCGCAAAACATTGAATGAGGAAGGATAGACCTTCTTTCATCGCGCTATCCAACTCAGTATTGCTGTTTTTGGCATCCCCAGCACCAGACAAAGCATTTACATATTCATATAATCTTGCGATTGCTCGGTTAAAGCCCAAACGCTCAATGTCTTCACCAATCGCTTTGAGTGTCTTATGCGAGGTCTTGCGGATGGCATTTGCTTTTTCATCCTGAAGATTATCAGGAAGCGATGCCGACTTTACATTTTCCGACCAGATTTGAACCAGGCGCCAAATACGTTGCACGAATCTATGGGCACCTTCTGCACCAGCATCTGTCCACTCGACATCTCTTTCTGGCGGCGAGTCTGACAACATGAACCAGCGTGCCGTATCAGCACCATAGGTTTGCATAATATCATCAGGGTCAATTGTATTGCGTTTGGATTTTGACATTTTTTCAATGCCGCCAATCTTCACGTCTTCTCCGGTTTTGGCATGAACAGCTTTGCGGTCTTTTCCTTCACCAGACAGAACAACTTCTAATGGCTGCAACCAGGCTCCATTTTTATCGCGGTAACTTTCGTGGACCACCATGCCTTGGGTGAACAAGCCCTTGAACGGTTCCTTGATATCCATATGTCCAGCGATTGACATCGCACGTGAAAAGAAACGTGAATATAGCAAGTGAAGTATCGCGTGTTCGATGCCGCCAATATATTGATCAACTGGCAACCAGTGATTTGCGCCGGCACGGTCTGTTGGTGTTTTGCCATGAGGTGTAACGAAACGCGCAAAATACCAGGATGAATCTACAAATGTGTCCATGGTATCTGTTTCACGTTTTGCAGCTTTACCGCAAGAAGGACAGTTGGTATCTCGCCAAGTTGGGTGGCGATCCAAAGGGTTGCCGGGTATGTCAAAGGTCACATCTTCAGGTAATTCGATTGGCAGATTTTCCAATTTTTCCGGAACCACACCACAATCCTCACAGTGAACAACCGGAATTGGGCAACCCCAATAGCGTTGGCGTGAAATACCCCAATCACGAAGGCGGTAGTTGATTTCCTCTTCTGCAAGTCCGCGCTCTGCTAATACATCGATTGCAGTATTAATTGCCTGTTCTTTGTGTTGACCAGACATTGGCCCGGAGTTTACCAAAACACCATCATCAACATAAGCAATATTTGTTATCTCAACCGCGTTTTCAGGATCATCAGTTGTTGCAACTACCGAAGTTACTTCCAGATCATATTTTCTGGCAAAATCCAAATCCCGTTGGTCGTGGGATGGACATCCAAAGACTGCGCCTGTGCCATAATCCATCAAGACAAAATTTGCTGCATATACTGGTAATGTTTTACCCTCGATGAAAGGGTGGGCGACGGTTAGTCCCAAGTCAAAACCCTGCTTTTCTGCGGTTTCGATATCAGCTGCGGAAGTACCAATTTTTCGGCATTCCTTGATGAAGCTTTCCAGATCAGAATTTGATTTTGCCATTTCCAAAGCAATTGGATGTTCAGCAGCGATTGCCATGAAGCTTGCGCCGTACAGCGTGTCTGGTCTTGTTGAAAAGCAAATTAATTTATCTGCATTGGTTCCGGTTTTCTCAACCAATGGAAACTTTATCTTTGCACCACGAGAGCGACCAATCCAATTTGATTGCATTAGCTTAACTTTAGCAGGCCATTCATCAAGATCATCGATTGCTTCTAGAAGTTCTTCGGAAAAATCTGAAATTTTGAAGAACCATTGGGTTAACTCGAGTTGCTCAACTTCAGTTCCTGAACGCCAGCCTTTGCCGTCTATTATCTGTTCATTGGCAAGAACGGTCATGTCAACTGGATCCCAGTTTACCTTTGCGTTTTTGCGGTAGACCAAATCGTGTTTTAGGAAATCAAGAAACAAAGCTTGCTGCTGCGCGTAATATTTAACGTCGCAGGTTGCAAATTCGCGGGTCCAGTCAATTGATAGCCCCATGCTTTTAAGCTGGGTGCGCATGGATGCGATATTATCGTAGGTCCACCCTTTTGGATGGGTATTGTTTTGCATGGCCGCATTTTCTGCCGGCATGCCAAAAGCATCCCAACCCATAGGGTGCAAAACTTCATATCCCTTGGCACGTTTGTATCGCGCTACAACATCTCCCATCGTATAATTTCGAACATGGCCCATGTGAATGCGTCCAGATGGGTAGGGAAACATTTCCAGCACGTAGTAAGCAGGTTTTTCACTGTCTACAATTGTGTTGGTTTCAAACAGCTTCTTCTCATTCCAGATTTTTTGCCAATGATTTTCACTTGCGCGTGGATTATAGCGTTCTGTTGTCATTTTATTGTTTCTATTTGAATGCTTTATGTTGTGTAATATGGGTCGTTTAAGACCTTCACCAGAAATTAGTGAAAGCGTCAACCTTGATAGCCATTCTGAGTTAAGAGATATAGATGATCGACCAAAACAACAGCACCAAAAACTATCATCATGTGCTTGGTGAAATGAAAACACATAGTGAAAAGCACAAGGTTGCTATGCCTGCATTGGTCTGTGTTTCAAAGACTTATGATGCAGATGCAATTCAACCCGTGATTACTGCTGGTGCTCGGGTTTTTGGTGAAAACCGGGTTCAGGAAGCGCAAGGAAAATGGCCTGCACTAAAATTGGCAACACCCGACATTGAACTTCATCTTATTGGTCCCTTGCAAAGTAATAAAACCAAGGAAGCTGTAGAGCTGTTTGATTGTATTCAAACCGTTGACCGGGAGAAAATTGCTAAAACAATTGCAAGGGAAATGAAGGCTCAAGAAAAGACGCTAAAACTATTTGTGCAGGTTAATACTGGTTCAGAACCTCAAAAGGCTGGAGTTATGCCCGACAAGGCGGTAGATTTTGTTCGTTTTTGTCAGGTTGAACTTGGGCTTTCCATAGAAGGGTTGATGTGTATTCCGCCGTTTGATGAAAACCCGGGCCCACATTTTGCGCTTCTGCGAAAATTATCACGTGAAGCAGACGTAGAAAAACTATCTATGGGCATGTCTGCTGATTATCTCACAGCAACAGAATTTGGTGCAACGCATGTACGCGTGGGCAGTAGTATTTTTGGTGCCAGAAATTATGCCTGAATAATCATTTCTGTTTCATCACTTAGAAGAGGAAGCAAAAGCTGCATGTCTTTTGGGTCAATTGCTACACATCCTTCGGTAGGTTTTAACTCCGGGCTTGTTTGGTGAAAAAAAATCGCACTACCCATTCCACTGACACACGGGTCAATGTTGTAATCCAAAACGATACAAATATCGTACAGTCTGTCGTCGCGGGTCATAATCTCGTGCGATTGATTAAAGGGTAGTTTCACCAAGGAATTATATTTTGGATCGTCTTGCGAATCACACCAGCCGTCATTGGCATTTATTTGTATAAATCGAAGCGAACTTTCTGGTTTTTTCAGCCTGTCCATTCTAAAAAATCCGTATAGCAGCCGAAACTTTCCGGTTGGTGTTGCACCGTCGCCTTCTTTCTTTTGTTTGGTTAATCCAGAACGCCCGAGGCAGCAATTTATGGTTGTATCGTTAAAAGTGAGCAATCCGTGGTGTATTTTGCCGTTGGGGCGCTTGTTTACCTGGATAGTTTTGAGTTTTTTCATATATTTCACGCGGTTTCACATTTAGTGTCAAATTATCACATGGGCGTGTATTTACTTACAATGGCCTTACATTAATACAAAATGGTCATTATTGGATATGTTTATAATTTTAATGTTATGGTCCAACAATATAATGTGACTGAGGAATATTATGGCTACCAAAAATATTTTACTGGTTGATGACGACGACGATCTACGAGATGCGCTTACAGAACAATTGGCGCTTTATGAAGAATTCACAATAATCACGGAAGCAAGTGCCACAAAGGGCGTCAACACTGCTCGGTCTGAACAAGTTGATTTGCTTGTTATGGATGTTGGTCTTCCAGACATGGATGGCCGGGAAGCGGTGAAAATATTGCGCAAAGGTGGTTTTAAAGCACCGATTATTATGCTCACTGGTCATGATACTGATTCAGACACGATACTAGGACTTGAAGCCGGGGCTAACGACTACGTCACGAAGCCTTTCCGTTTTGCTGTATTACTGGCGCGGATGCGTGCGCAGCTTCGCACTCATGAACAAAGTGAAGATGCAATTTTCACAATTGGACATTATACATTCCGCCCGTCGCAAAAACTTCTGGCCGAAGAAGATGGCAATAAGGTTCGTCTCACGGAAAAAGAGACGGCGATTATGAAATATCTTTATCGTGCAGAGCAAAAGGTTATCAGTCGTGATGAACTTCTTGAGCAGGTTTGGGGATATAATTCCGACGTAACAACGCACACTCTTGAAACGCACATTTACAGGTTGCGCCAAAAAGTGGAAAAAGAACCTTCAAATGCAAGGTTGCTTGTAACTGAAGGTGGAGGTTATAAACTGGTTCCATAAGGGGATTTTGTTTATGTCACTTGCAGACGATATAAATTTACTACGTCAGGTTAAAATGTTCGATGATTTTGAAACCGAACATTTGCGTCTGATTGCTTTTGGTAGTCAGAAGATGTCCTTTTCTAAAGGACATGAGTTGTTTCAGGAAGGCCAATCAACCGATGGCGGATATGTCATAATTTCCGGTAGCATTGATTTGTTTTCAGTTCAGGGCGGGGAAGCTGTTCACTTGGCAAATTTTGAAGCAGGCAGCCTGCTGGGCGAAATGGCGCTGATATCCATAAACAAGCGCGTTGGTACAGCTATCGTAAAAGAAGATTGCGAGTTAATGAAAATCTCTCGTGTCATGATGCGGCGGATATTAAACGAATATCCCGATCTTGCAGCAGTGCTTCAAAGAAAAATTGCTGCCTCGATCATGGATTTTACCAAAGAACTCGATAAAATCCGGATTTAGTCCAGGTCAAATTCAGCGATAACCGGCACATGATCAGATGGTTTTTCCCATCCGCGTGCCTCTCTCAAAATTGAAATGTTGGTGAGGTTTTCATTCAGAGAAGGACTTCCCCAGATATGATCCAATCTGCGACCCTTATCTGCAGTGTCCCAATCTTTTGCACGATAGCTCCACCAGCTGTAGACAATTTCATCTTCTGATATTTTCTGACGTACGAGGTCTGACCATCCACTTTGATCTCTGATCCGATCCAGAAATTCTGTTTCAACAGGAGTGTGGCTGACTACTTTTAGAAGTTTCTTGTGAGACCAAACATCATTTTCATGAGGTGCAATATTGAGATCTCCCACAAGAATGTTTTCAACACCGGAATGATCATGCGGGAGGTCTAGCATTTCACCCAAGAATTTAAGTTTGTGATCAAATTTTGGGTTTTTCTTGATATCAGGTTCATCACCGCCGGCAGGAACATAGAAATTATGGATTTGCAGCTTTCTTCCACCTGCCTGAACTTGGGCTGAGATGTGTCTTGTGTCACCCATTGCAACATAATCATTGCTATAGCTTTCACTTAATGGGCGCTTGGAAACAGTCGCAACGCCATGATGGCCTTTTTGGCCATGAACAGCCATGTGCTCATATCCCATTTTTTGGAAATTTTTGGAGGGAAACTGATCATTTTGGCATTTAATCTCTTGAAGACAAAGAACGTCTGGTTGATGTTCTTCCAAAAATTGCTCAACAAGCCCGATACGCAGGCGAATTGAATTGATATTCCAAGTGGCAATTTTAAAGGGCATGAGATTTTCCTATCGTTGAAAACCAACCTTATAGGAAGTTGCCCAGCTCAAAAAGCAGAAGGATTTGCTTTTCCAATTATTTCTTAATTTGCACCTGTCGGTTTGTTGACTGCAAACTTGGTATTGGAGATTTTCACATTTTTCTTAACATTGAAAATCATTACGGAAGTTTCTTTGCCTTGCGCATCTTTTATCGTCCATTGACGCAAATCCTGGTTTTGCGGATCAAACAGCAGCGTAATCTCAGAATCGCCAAAAATCTTTTTATCACCCATCACAACCGTTGTGACATCTTTGCCTGCTTCCACGCTGCGAATGGATTTATCGTTGATTTTGATTTTATTGCTGAGCAATAGGCTAAGTGGTGTCTTTCTTAGCGGGTAATAATTTGTGGTTTTGAGTTTTTTATTTTTCACCGCAAGGGTTTTACCGTTCGATACGACCGTAATGGGTGATGGCTCTTCATAATTAAATCTTATTTTGCCAGGGCGTTTTATTAAAAATTTGCCACCAGTTTGTTCACCATTCGGACCGAATTGAACAAATTCACCGGTCATGGTTGGCACTGTCTTAAAGTGATTGCTTATGGCCTCGATGGCATCTTTCTTTGCATCAGCAAATGAGGTTGTTGTAAAAGACATGGCTGCAACGACCAATGCAAGACAACTTGCTTTAATCGAGTGGGTAAGTGAATGCTTCATGACTTTTGCCTTAAAATTTGATCTCTGGAACGACAGTAGAGCTACTTCATGTCCCTTTATGGGCGATCCATAGTAATTATATGGTCTCGTTTTCGTCAGGTACAAGGATTTCGCGTTTTCCTGCATGGTTTGCTTCACTAATTAGGCTTTCTTCCTCCATGCGTTCGATGAGTGACGCTGCACGGTTGTAGCCAATTGAAAGTCTGCGTTGGATATAGCTGGTTGAAACTTTTCTGTCTCTTAAGACAACTGCTACAGCCTGGTCATAAATATCATTTGATTCAGATAGTGCACCTGGATCACCGCCAGAAGCTCCGCCGTCATCTTCCTGTTCTTCTGTAACGGAATCAAGATATTGCGGTATCCCTTGGGTTTTGAGGTGGTTTACAACCAAATCAACTTCGCCATCATCAACAAATGGGCCGTGCACACGCTGGATACGTCCGCCGCCTGCCATGTAAAGCATGTCACCCATGCCGAGCAATTGTTCCGCACCGCTTTCACCAAGCATAACGCGTGAATCAATTTTCGATGTAACCTGGAATGAAATCCTAGTTGGGAAGTTTGCTTTGATCGTACCGGTAATAACATCGGTTGAAGGACGCTGGGTTGCCATGATTACATGAATACCAGCTGCACGAGCCATTTGCGCCAAACGCTGTACTGTGCCTTCAATATCCTTGCCAGCGACCATCATCAGGTCTGCCATTTCATCAATTATCACGACGATGTATGGCATTGGCTCCATTTCGATCTCTTCAGTCTCGTAAATTGCTTCGCCTGTATCGCGGTCATAACCTGTTTGTATTGTGCGGGTCATACGCTCGCCAGATTTCTTGGCTTCATTGGCGCGACTGTTATAGCCATCGATGTTACGAACGCCAATTTTTGACATCTTCTTGTAGCGCTCTTCCATCTCGCGAACGCTCCATTTAAGGGCGACGACGGCTTTCTTGGGGTCCGTAACTACAGGCGTTAGCAGATGCGGAATACCATCATAAATGGATAGTTCGAGCATTTTCGGGTCGATCATGATCATCTTCACCTGCTCCGGTGTAAAGCGATAAAGAAGAGACATGATGATTGTGTTAATCGCAACAGACTTACCGGAACCAGTTGTACCGGCCACGAGCAAGTGAGGCATCTTGGCCAAATCGGCAACGGTTGCTTCACCGCCAATGGTTTTGCCCAGAATTAGCGGCAATTTGGCTTTCGTATCTTCATAAACCTTGCTTGCAAGAATTTCACGGATGAAAACTGTTTCACGATGTGCATTTGGAAGTTCAATACCGATTGCATTGCGACCAGGTATAACGGCAACCCGTGCTGCAACTGCTGCCATGGATCGGGCAATATCGTCTGCAAGGCCAATTATACGCGCAGATTTAATGCCTGGAGCTGGCTCAAGTTCATATAGTGTAACAACAGGACCTAGATGAACGTTGATGATTTCGCCCTTGATGCCAAAATCATCTAGAACACCTTCCAGTGTACGCGCATTGGCTTCCAATGTTTCTGGTGACAATTGCTTGGCAGCTTTTTTGGGAGGAACACCTTGCATAAAATTAAGCGGAGGTAGTTCGAATTTACCATTCGATATGAACGATGGCTGCGCTTCCCGCTGAACTCTTGCCGATTGTTTCGGCGGCGGTGCCTGCTTTTTTATGCGTGTTGTTGCTGCAGCAGCTTGCGCAGGGGTTGGATGTTCAGCCCATTGTTCTTCGATTGCCGCAGTTTCGCTATATTCGTTATAAGTATTTTCACCGTAATCCGGGCTTTCAAATGACGGTTCTGTATGCGCCAATTGTTGATTTGCAACAGCAATTTCCGGTTCAACATAAGTTTTTGCTCTTGCATATTGTTCAAAATCATCAAGGCCGGCATCATTGCCAGGGCGTGTAAGTTTTTCATAAAGTGAGTTAACACGGGACCACAGGCTAGGTTTTTGAATTGGTTCAAAGTCATCTTCCTGAACAGCTTTTGGGCGGAAGTAGCGCATTTTTAAAACATAGTAATAATGGCTTACGGCACCCAAGAACCAGTTTGGTTCGCGTTCATCATCAGCAAAATCATCATCATTTGCGATGTCTTCAGGTTTTAGACTTGCAACTTCATACAGACGCCAAATCAATCCAGCAGCTGCCAGTAATGACCAAAAGGCGGCTAAAAAGAAAATGCTGCCGGCAAGTACGGCATATAATCCGGTAATGTCTTTGACCAAAAAGCCTGGTAGTTTCAGCATCATGTCACCGCCAACTCCGCCCAAGCCAACTGGTAGGGGCCAAGATTGAGGTGTGCTGAAGCATGAGAATGCAGCTGAAGCCAAAAGAACTGCTATTGGCCAAAGTACAAGGCGTTTTTTAACAGCAGGAATTGTGCGTTGGAGTAGCTTAGACCAGCCCCATAGTGCTGGAGGGATTAGCGCAATTGCTGATGCCAGGCCGAAAAATTGCATCGTAAAGTCGGCAAAAACAGCACCTGGATAACCAATAGTGTTCGAGATTGAACCACCATTTGCATTAGAAAGACTAGGATCTGTAACAGACCAAGATGCTAGCGAAGCAAAAGCCAATCCGACAAGCCCTAAAAGCGCCAGACCGACCAGAACCGAGAACTGGTTTCCGAGGCCTTCTTTTACCGTTGGGTTTAGTCTTCTTGTATCAACACTTGATAATTGCATGCTGTGCTCCAAAATGCTTGTTTAACGCCAAAGCGACGGAAAACTGTCATATGAATCAAAGACTAGTGATTTAAAGTTAATCGCATATTAACCATGGGTAATATTTTGCTGTTTTAGCCACCTGCAACCTTGGTTTTTCCAAAACCCTTCTTGCGCTCGCGGATAAGGCCTTCCTGAGCTACGGATGCAACCAACTGTCCATCTCTTGAATAAATACTGCCGCGGGTAAATCCTCTTGCCCCAGAACTGTTCGGGCTGTCTTGGGAATATAGATGCCAATCTTCCATATTCATGGGTCTATGAAACCACATGGCATGATCTAGACTTGCTACCTGTAAGCTAGGGTCAAAGACAGCCCGGCCGTGGGCAAATAGCGAAGTATCCAGCAGGGTCATATCTGATGCATAGGCAAGAACTGCTTGTTGGACAGCCATTTCCTTTGGCAGTGGGCCGGTTGCGCGAAACCAGATGTTTTGTTTTGGTTCGAGTTTTTTGTTGGAAATATAATGTTCAAGGCTAATAGGCCGCAATTCTATCGGACGCTCACGTTGCCAATATTTGCGTACGCCTTCTGGCGCATGGTCGATGAATTGTTCGGTAAGCTGTTTTTCACTCGGCAAATCTTCAGGATTTGGCATATCCGGCATGTCTACATAATGTTCAAGACCCTCTTCGATAATCTGGAAGGAGGCTGACATGGAGAAAATTGCCTTGCCATGCTGAATAGCAACAACGCGGCGGGTAGTGAAACTTCTTCCGTCCCGAATGCGGTCAACTTCATAAATTCTTGGAACCGATGGATCACCCGGCCGCATAAAGTATCCGTGCAGGGAGTGAACAATTCTTTCTGGTTCATCATCTTTTGATTGAACTATTCTTTGTGCGGCTACCAGAGCTTGTCCGATAACCTGCCCACCGAAAATGCGTTGCCAACCAACATCCGGGCTCTCGCTTCGATATAGATTTTGTTCAATGCGTTCCAAATCAAGAATATCAAGAAGGGTTTCAACGGCTTTGGACATAATACTGTTTCTTTGTTGTTTGCGAACAATTCAAAAGGAATTGCTTCGGAATATTTATTGCCCAAGATAACTATTATTTACCCTGAGACCACAGTACTAGACTCTTGATCTGAATGCGTTGTTGAGTTTAGGTTTTGAACGC
>JAALLB010000243.1 GCA_011087745.1 Hyphomicrobiales bacterium
TCACATTTATGAATCAATTCAACGCCTTATCCAATAGCGTCTAGTACTGTGATGACCAGCAGCAAATTGAGCAACCGGTTCGTGGCCTTAAAACTATTTTAATCAAGGAAATCGAACAATCTGTAATTCGTCGATATCCAAGTGTGTTGCAACCAAGTTCTATTTCCACGGTCTCGTTTGAGGTTGCCGGACGACTAAAAGAGGTCAACCTCGACGTTGGACAACTCATAAAGAAAGGTGAAGTGCTTGCAGAAATTGATACGCGTTCACTGGAGATCCAAGTTGAAAGTGCTGAAGCTGGTCTTGAAGAAGCGCAGTCCCTTGCGAAAAACGCAGCTGAAGATGCACAAAGAAAAGCTGATCTCCTGAAAAAAGGCATCACATCAAAAGCCATAGCTGATCAATCAAGAACGGATGCGGAGACAAGCGCAGTTCGGGTCGTACAATCTCAACACAGTTTGGATACTGCGATAGAAAACCTTACCAAAGCAAAGTTGCTTGCGCCATTTGATGGCATTATCAATTCGGTTGAAGTGCAGTCTTTTACCAATGTCACCGCGGGCGCTGCGATAGCGACTGTTTATGCTGCTGAAGCGTTTGAAACCAACTTCTCGGTAAGCTTTGACATTGTGAACAGATTGGCAGTCGGCAAAAAAGTCAGAGTTCGTCTGGCTGATAACCCAGACATCATTTTGAGTGGAGATGTTAGCGAATTGGGTGCCAGAGCTGATACGGTTCCATCGGGCTAGGGATTTACCCTTCCCCTTTCCGTTTTGCCATTTGACGGAGAACTTGACCCACCGAAAAACCCAAGTGACCCAGGCACGGCTCAAGTATTTGTTTTTGACCCCAATACCAGTACGGTTAACCGCAGAGATGTTAAAATTGCTGGTGTGCGTGAAAATGCGATCATCATCGTTGAGGGGCTAGAACTTGGTGAACGTGTTGCCTCAGCTGGCGTTTCATTTCTTCGTGAAGGTCAGAAAGTTAAACTTCTGACTGACCAGAATTAAGGTTTCCAAGATGGATTTCCTTACCGCCCTCGGCCTTAACAAATCACGCCTGACAATCCTGGTTATGATTGGTCTAATCATTCAGGGACTTTTGACTTATTCGTCTATACCAAAACGCGAAAATCCGGCCATTACTATTCGTAATGCAATTATCTCTGCTGAATTTCCTGGAATGTCGCCTGAAAGAGTTGAAGATCTTATCGTTGACCCAATCGAACGAAAAGCTCGAGAAATCGGTGAGATTGAGGATATTAAAGCTCTCATAACAACCGGCAGCACAGTAATTACTGTGGAGGTGTATGACAACATACCGAAATCTCAGCTGGAAGATGTTTTTCAAGACATTCGAAACAGAATGGAAGATGTTAAATCTGAACTTCCTGACGGCACCAAGGGACCCTTTGTAAACACTAATTATGGTGATGTGGCTATTGCAACCGTTGCGGTTACTGGCGAGGGCTTTTCCTACGCCGAGATCAAGGATGCTGCAGATGATTTAAGAACCAGTCTCTACACTGTTGATGGTATTTCAAAGGTTTCCCTTTTTGGACAGCAAGATGAACGTATTTGGCTGGAAATAGATTCGCGCAAGCTTGCAGCTATTGGGGTTCAACTTCCTCAGGTTCTAAGTGATCTTCAAAATCAGAATGTCATCCTGCCAGCGGGTGAACTGGATGCAGCTGGAACGACCCTGATTTTGGAAGCCAATGGCGATCTTGGCAGCGTTGACGACATTGGAAATATCCTTACCAAAGTAACAGGACTTTCCGGTTTCGTGCGCCTAAAGGATCTCATGAATGTAAGGCGTGGTTACGTCGATCCAAAATCAAAACCGGTTTATTTCAACAACAGGCCATCTATCGTCGTGAGTGTTGAAATGGTCGACACGGAAGACATTCAAAAGCTTGGTAAGACTTTAGACACAGCAGTCAACAAATTTGAACAAGCTCAACCTTTGAGTATCTCATATGAATTTTCCACGTTTCAGTAAACCAATGTAACTACTTCCATCAACAATGCGCTATCAAATGTTGCACAAACCTTTGCCGTTGTTGTTCTGGTGATGCTGGTTTTCCTTGGTCTGCGCCCTGCTCTGATTATTGCCTGCATCGTTCCCTTTACAGTCATGTTCGCGCTATTGGGGATGTCCTATATGGATATCGAGCTTCAACAAATTTCAATTGCCGCTGTGATTATATCACTGGGTCTTTTGGTTGATAATGGACTGGTGGTTGTTTAGGATATTCAAAATCGAACCTCCCGCGGTGCAACAGCGCGCGAGGCTGCACTTGCGGCTGGAAAACAATTTTTTACACCTCTCGGTGTTGCGTCAATCACAACCGTCTCTGCATTTACACCCATGCTTATTCTGGAAGGCGTTGAGGGTGAATTTGCTTTCTCGCTTGGCGCCGTTGTGGGGGTTATGTTGCTGGGCTCATGGCTAACAGCCATGTATATTTTACCGGCCTTGGCGGTTTGGTTTTCAAAGGTAACCAAGACAAGCGATGAGCCCACAAAATTGGTCACTGTTTATGGGTGGATTGTCGACAAAAGTTTAATGATTGCCCCACTGATAATTATTCTTTCCTATGCAGCAGTTGTAGGTTCCGGCTCGTTGTTTTCAAAAACCAAGTCAGAAATGTTTCCCTTGGCTGAGCGTTCTGAATATTTGATTTACATCGACATGCCCAAAGGCACTTCCTTGAGCAGAACCGAAGAGGAAGCGCTTAATGTTGAAAAATGGTTGCTGGACGAAACTGAAAACCCTGAAGTAAAAAATACAACCGTTTTTGTTGGAGATGGCGGACCGCGTTTCTATTTGGCACTCAACCCCGCGGACACCAATCCTGCAAGTGCATTTATCGTTGTTAACACGAATGATTTCGAAGGTGCATTAACCGGATCAAAAAGAGCACAAAGATATCTACTGGAAAACCATCCTGCAGCAAGAAGCAAGGTAAAACGTCTGTCCATGGGTGGCGGTGAATCCGGTATTGTTGAAATTAAGATTACCGGCCCGGATGCCGAAAAGTTGCTGGGTTATTCCAAAACTATTGAAGCAGCCTTTGCAAACATTCCAGGCATTGTCCAAAATGAAAATGACTGGGGCAATAAAAGTATCAAAATGGTGATCAACATTGCCTAGGATAAGGCACGTGAATTGGGTGTTATACCCATCCTACTCCAAAACCCGAATGTTTTGGTGTGATATGATACGAA
>JAALLB010000244.1 GCA_011087745.1 Hyphomicrobiales bacterium
AGCCTGAAACGTCAACCCCAAATAATCAGATTTTCAAGGACTCGGAGTATAGATAGCAGACAATAACCCCAATGGAGTTGCAATAGCCATGGCAATTGCACTGATCAGTAGCGTGCCGGTAATAAGGGGTATTGCGCCAAAAGAGCCTGATGAACCAACCTGATCAGATCGCAAGGCAGTTTGCGGGCTCCATTCCAATCCAAATAGGAAATCAAATATAGAGATTTCTTGAAAAAATCGAAATGCTTCAAATGCCAGGGAAGCAACGATGCCAGTGGTTGTTAAAACAGCAACCAAAGAGCACGCCAGCAAAACCGCTATTACCAGCATTTCCCTGATTTTCTGACGCGTTGCATTTCTGGTAATATTTATTGCTTGCGAGTTTTCTTGTTGCATTTTTTACCCAAAATAGTTTGGTTTAGCGCCTCTGGAATTTTCCAGTTGAGTGGCGCTAAACTGCATTTTTGAATTACATTGAAAGGTTTTCCAGGTCTTTGACCTTAGCTGTCCATTCCTCAGATTCTTCCTCTGTCATCGGAATTAATCCCTTGTCTGCAAGGTAACCATCTTCGCTGATAAATTCGGCAAGGTAGCCTTCAATGCCAGGGACAACGCCGATGTGTGCTTTTTTTACATAGAAATAAAGTGAGCGAGATACGGGATACGCACCCTCTGCAATATTTTCAAAAGTAGGTTCTACTTCACCAATTGTGCTGCCTTGAACCTTGTCGGAATTTTGGTCAAGAAAACTATAACCGAAGATACCAAATGCAGACGGATTTGCTTCCAGCTTTTGAACAATCAGATTATCGTTTTCGCCTGCTTCAACAAACGCACCATCTTCTCGAATTGTATGACATAGTGTTTTATATGCGTTCTTGTCAGACTTTTTCATGGCTTTGATCCAGTCGATCTTTTTGCAGCCACCCTCCATCGCAAGTTCGACAAATGCATCACGCGTACCAGAAGTTGGAGGCGGGCCAAGAACCTCTATTTTAATAGCCGGAAGAGCGGAGTTTACATCTGCCCAAGTCTGATAAGGGTTTGGTTTGGTCTTGCCTTCACCGTCAGGTACATTCTTCGCCAATGCCAGAAAAATGTCCTTACGGGTAAGGTTCATTACATCGGAAGCACGTGAGTTTGCCAAAACGATACCATCATAACCGACTTTAACCTCGACAATATCGGCGACGCCATTTTTTGCACAAAGATCAACTTCGGAAGCTTTGATCCGGCGAGATGCATTCGTGATGTCCGGTGTGTTCTCACCAATACCTGAACAAAACAGTTTCAAACCGCCGCCAGAACCAGTACGTTCTACAACGGGTGTTTTATACTCAGTGTTTTTGCCAAATCGTTCTGCAACTGCTGTTGCAAATGGAAACACGGTAGATGACCCGACGATATTAATCTGGTCTCGGGCAAATGCTGTTGATGCTGATACAGATACCGCCAAGGCACCCACTACTAATGTGATAATTGGTTTAGTAGCTGACATGTCAATCTCTCCTGTTAGAATACACATCCAATTGGTATGGATGAATTCTTTTTACGACTGATGCGTGTAGCTTCTATGACTGTTACATGACACTTATGTGACACTTTGGGATCAACCCGGGTAGGAATTTGAACTTAGTGTTTTATCGGCAGGTAGACACTAAAGGTACTACCAATACTGACTTCGCTATCAATTTGAAGCCGGCCACGATGGCGGTTAACAATATGCTTTACGATAGCAAGTCCCAATCCAGTGCCGCCCTTGTCGCGGGAGCGATGAGTGTCAACACGGTAAAACCGCTCGGTGAGTCGGGTAATATGCTCTTTTGCAATGCCATTACCCTGATCGCAGATTTTTACAGCCATCGCAGTTCCTGGAATACCTACGACATTTTCCTGCTCAAATATATCAACTGTAATTTTGGAAACCTGGGCACCATATTTGACTGCATTTTCAATCAGGTTCTGGAAAACCTGCGTTAATTCGTCTTCATTGCTGGTGATGACTGAATTTTGACTGGCAATGTTAATTTCCAGTGTTTTCTTTTCCTTTTTTACCTGGGCATCAAGCGTGACCTCTATCCTGTGAATAACGACAGCAATATCGACTTGCCCACTTGGGCGAATGCGCAAATTTGCCTCAACTTTCGAAAGAGACAATAAATCAGAAATCAGTCTTGTCATTCTTGAAGCTTCACGTTCCATTAAGCCAAGAAAGCGTTCTCTTGCAGCTTCATCGTCTTTTGCGGGACCACGAAGAGTTTCCGTAAACCCGGCAAGCGCAGTCAGTGGCGAGCGTAGTTCATGGCTTACGTTAGCTACGAAATCTGACCTCATTTGCTCAGCTTCGCGGAGATCAGAAATATCCTCAAGGCTGACAAGGAGTTTTAACTCTTGGCCAGTATCAACCGATATATTGGAAACAAGCACATTGAAAACAGCCTTTACCGGAAATTCAATTGTTATAGATTTCTCTACAGCATTTTCGCCGCCCAGTACCTGTTCTATAATTTTCATGCACTCTGGGTGACGGATGACTTGCACAAAATCACTACCTAAAAACCCTTTGCCAAAAAGTTCTTCGGCGACATGGTTTTCGAATAAAACGGTGCGATTGGCATCCAGGATAAATACAGCTTCCTGAAGTGCGTTCAATGCTATGTACAAGGTTTTTTCTGTCATAAGGGCATTGATAACCTACCCTTTTAGCATTTCAAAGAATAAGTTTCGGTTTGTTTGGGTTATTCACCAACAACAAAAGGCTAATAGATAGGGCACCTTTCAGCATTTCAATTCTTGTTCTTATTTTTGCCAACAAGCTCAATAACCTGATTTTCCACACCCGCTACATAATCTGACCATCGCTCCATGAGGGCACGTCGCTTGTCCAATAGCTTTGATCTTGCATAAGCTCGCTCTACATTAGAACCAACTCTATGCGATAAACTCATTTCTGCAACTTCACGAGGTACATTGGCAATTTCTGAAGCCCAATCCTTGAACGTAGACCTAAAGCCATGAACTGTCGCATTTTCTATTTTCATTCGGCGCAAAAGCATAAGCATCGACATATTGGATAATGGTTGGTGACGCTTTTGACCTTCAAATACATATAGAGAGGCCATTTTCTGTAATGGCTTGATGATTGATATCATCTCGTTTGTGAGCTACCGCATGCACACATCTTTGCTGAAGGTGACCGGATGGGTCTTTCCATG
>JAALLB010000245.1 GCA_011087745.1 Hyphomicrobiales bacterium
TCGTATCATATCACACCAAAACATTCGGGTTTTGGAGTAGGATGGGTATATCTCAAAACACTCGTTCCGATCATTGGTTTTTTTATGCTCTTGCAAGGCTTCTCCGAGATGTTGCGCTGTTGGAAAGCGATCAAAACCGGCATATGGATGCCGCGTCTGGATGACGTTAAAGAAACTGAAGACCTGTTGGCAGAAGCGGAACATGAAATCATGGACCGTGGTACGCCGCCCATAATGCCCGCCAACAAGTAACATCCATTGCTTCAATTTTAACGTCACAGAATTTATCGAGTACAAATAATGTCAAACCCACAAGTCGCAATTTTAATGCTTACCAGCTTCATTTTCCTGGTTTTGCTTGGTTTCCCGGTTGCGTTCACCTTGATGGCGATGGGTTCAGCTTTGGGTTTTATTATTACCTGACACAGGGAAACAAATTTGAAGAATTTGCTGATTTGTTCAACAACAGCATATTCGACTTGTTTGCACAACGGACTTTTGAGGTGATGGACAATTCAACGCTTGTGGCAATACCGCTCTTTTTATTCATGGGCTATATTGTAGAACGTGCCAGTATCATGGATAAACTGTTTTTCTCAATTTACATAGCTGCCCGTAAACTGCCCGGCTCCATGGCGATTGCCGCTTTTATTACCTGTACAGTTTTTTCAACGGCATCTGGCATTGTTGGCGCTGTTGTCACACTGATGGGGTTGCTTGCTTTCCCTGCGATGGCAAATGCAAACTACAACAAGGAATTTGCCTCGGGCGTAATCTGCGCAGGTGGTACGCTCGGAATTCTCATCCCACCTTCCATTATGCTGATTGTTTATTCTGTTATTGCTGAACTTTCACCGCTTCGGCTTTATGCGGCAGCTGTTTTCCCGGGATTAATGCTCGCTGGCTCATACATGATATATGTAGTTGTTCGGGCTTCAATCAATCCATCCTTGGCCCCTCCTCCAAAGGATGAAGATGTCCCGCCGCCAGCAGTAATCTTTAAAGATATTCTATTTTCATTCTTCCCGCTTACAATTTTGATTATGCTGGTGCTTGGTTCCATTCTTGGCGGTCTTGCAACGCCAGCTGAGGCAGCTGCAATGGGTGCCGCTGGCGGCATTGGTCTTGCGGCAGCTTATCGAGCGTTGACCTGGCAAAAGCTCAAGGAAAGTGTGTTTTTAACCGCTAAAGCAACCTCAATGGTATGTTGGCTGTTTATTGGTTCATTTATCTTTTCTGCAGTGTTCTCACTTCTGGGTGGTGAACATCTTATCAAGGACTGGGTACTTAGCCTTGATCTGGAGCCTTGGATGTTCCTGATCATTGTGCAGATTATCATCTTCATCCTGGGATGGCCGCTGGAATGGTCGGAAATCTTGATTATCTTCGTTCCAATATTCCTGCCAATGCTTCCTGCGTTTGATGTTAATCCGTACTTCTTTGCAATGCTTGTAGCGCTAAACTTGCAAACTTCATTCTTGACCCCGCCCATGGCCATGTCTGCCTATTATCTAAAGGGTGTTCTCAAAAATCAGATTGAACTGGTTCAAATTTTCAAGGGCATCCTGCCGTACCTGGCAATTGTGATTGCTTGCATGGCGATGATGTATCAATTCCCTGAGATTGCTCTTTGGCTTCCAGAATACTTGTTCCCATAGGTTTGTGAAATACACGATGTCCGATTTACCACCACATGGCCTTAATGCCACCGAAGCCGCGCAAAAAATCCGCGAAGGTTGGCTGACGTCTGTTGAACTGGTGACTTCCTGTATTGAGCGCATAGAACAAACTGAAGGACAATTGAAAGCCTGGGTACATTTGGATAAAGAACTGGCTTTAGCTCAAGCCAAAGAACTGGATGACAACAGAATGCGCGGGCGTCCCATGGGTTCGCTACATGGCATTCCAGTTGGCTTGAAGGATATCATTGATACAAAAAACCTCCCGACTGAGCGTGGCACCAAAATTTTCAAAGGTCGCCAGCCAGATACTGATGCAACAATCGTAAATCGCCTGCACGAAGAAGGTGCTGTCATTTTGGGCAAGACAGTTACTACAGAACTTGCTTTCATGCATGCGGCCGAAACAGCCAATCCGCATAATCCAGCACATTCTCCAGGCGGTTCATCGAGCGGTTCTGCGGCAGCTGTTGCCGGTTTCCATGTACCTTTGGCTATTGGGACACAGACGAATGGGTCTGTAATTCGCCCGGCATCCTTTTGCGGTACATTTGGCTTAAAGCCAAGCCGCGGTATCATTTCTCGAACCGGAATTTTACAAACCTCAAATTCATTGGATCAAGTTGGTGTTTTTGGCAGATCGCTTGAAGATGTTGCACTGCTAAGTGATGCGATTGGTTGTCATGATCCACTAGATGAAAAATCTTATAGCCGCCATCGCCCTCACATGATGGAAGGCGTGAGCAAAGAAGTAGAAATAGAGCCGGATCTGGCCTGGTTTGATTTGCCTTTTGCAGACCGACTTTCGCAAGACTCCAAAGATGGATTTGAAGAAGTTATATCAGCACTCGGCGAACGCGTTACGAGAATTGAAGCTCCTGCAAATTTTACAGGCCTGGTTGAAACACAGCGGATCATCCATGAATATGAGATCTGCATGCATCAAGCAGAAGTTTTCGAAAATCATTTTGATAAAATCAGCACAACATTAAAACCAACCATTGAACGTGGTCGCCAGATATCAAAGGATGAATATGAATATGCTCTTGATGTTATGAAGCAAACCGAGAGGTTCCTGGGTGAATTCTTCCTGGATTACGACGCTATAATCACGCCTTCTTCAACTGGAAAAGCGCCATTACTGGGTGATGGGACCGGCGACCCAATTTTTTGTACACTATGGACACTAGCTGGCCTTCCGGCAGCAAACCTGCCGCTAATGGTTGGCAGCAATGGTTTGCCAATCGGCGTTCAATTGGTTGCCGGGTACGAAGAAGACGATAGACTTTTGAGAACAGCAAACTGGCTGTTGACTGAATTGCAATAAGCATCAAAACTAGATGCAGGAGAACTATAAATGGAAAAAGCACCGCTAAACGCAATATCAGCGTTTGTTGCTACCGCGATTGTATCGATATTCGTTATCGCACTTGCTCGAGTATATCTGCTGGATTCGCCGGGTTTTGGGGCGGACTTCCGTTTTGGATATACTCCGAGTCCTTGAAAATCTGATTATTTGGGGTTGACGTTTCAGG
>JAALLB010000246.1 GCA_011087745.1 Hyphomicrobiales bacterium
CGTTCAAAACCTAAACTCACCAACGCATTCAGATCAAGAGTCTAGTACTGTGCAAGACTGTTGTACTGATCTCAAATGTCTTCCCCTGGATATTTGAGACTGGGCAACCCTAATGCCCAATCAGGGTTGCCTTGTTTGCTGACATGGATCGTTATCTCCTTCCCTACCCACCGACAAATGATAACGATCCGGTCAGAATTTTTCTCAAAAATTGACATGACATGAATCAGCTTGCGGTCTAAGTTCCAAGAAAAATTTTGGAGTTAATCGTGTGAGTGATCTTGATGCCGTGCTTGGATCAATTGACACTAACCTGGATGCCTCGATCGAGCGTCTGTTCGATCTATTGCGGATCGAGAGCATTTCGACGGATCCTGCCTATGCAGCTGAGTGCAAAAAGGCTGCAGAATTCATAGTTGAAGACCTAAAAACAATTGGCTTTGAGGCAAGTGTTAGAGAAACTGCGGGTCATCCCATGGTTGTTGCCCATCATGATGGACCAGAAGGCGCACCTCATGTGCTATTTTATGGACACTACGATGTTCAACCATGCGATCCCTTGGAACTTTGGGATGAACCACCGTTTGAGCCTCGCATCAAGGAAATGCCAGATGGTTCCAAGCAAATGATCGGGCGTGGGACGTCAGATGATAAAGGTCAGCTGATGACATTCGTTGAAGCGTGTCGCGCCTGGAAATCAGAAACAGGTGGCTTGCCAGTTAAAGTCACGCTTTTCTTTGAAGGCGAAGAAGAATCCGGCTCTCCCTCGCTAATACCTTTTCTGGAGGCAAACAAGGATGAGTTGAAATCAGATATTGCATTGGTGTGTGACACTACGATGTGGGATCGCGAAACGCCCGCCATATCAACTGCACTTCGTGGGTTGTTGGGTGAAGAGATTACCATCCAGGCTGCATCGCGTGATTTACATTCAGGTTTTTATGGCTCAGCCGCAGCAAACCCAATTCGCATCCTTTCAAAAGTCCTTTCTGGTCTTCATGATGAAAACGGTCGCGTAACGCTTGATGGGTTTTATGATGGTGTGCCGGAAACTCCAGATGAAATTAAACAGATGTGGGCTGGGTTAGGGTTTTCTGAAAGTGAATTTTTAGGTGAGATCGGACTTTCCCTTCCGGCAGGAGAGAAAGAACGTTCTGTACTCGAACAAGTTTGGGCACGTCCAACAGCCGAATTTAACGGCGTGATTGGTGGTTACACGGGTGAAGGTTTCAAAACCGTAATTCCAGCCATAGCATCCTCAAAGATCTCTTTTCGCCTGGTTGGAACTCAAGACACATTGGCAATTAGAAAAACTTTTCGCGAGTATGTGCAAAATTCATTGCCGGCAGATTGCAGCGTGACGTTTGAAGATCATGGTGCAAGTCCGGCCGTTCACATCGGCTACGACATGCCGGAAATACAAAAGGCAACAGCTGCGTTAAAAGATGAATGGGGTAAGGACACGGCGCTTATCGCCATGGGTGGATCAATTCCTGTTGTCGGCAGGTTTGATGAATTTCTGGATATGCCCTCAATGCTGGTTGGCTTCGCGCAAGATGATGATCGTATTCACTCACCAAACGAAAAATATGAACTCAAAAGCTTTCATAAAGGCACGCGAAGTTGGGCCAGAATTATGGCTGCATTGGCTGAATGAACTAGAATGGGCAGGGTGATGTAAAACTTACCCGCTCGCCATCCTTTGGGTGAAACAGTTCCAGTGTTTCTGCGTGAAGCAGTAGGCGGTTCGACATCTCTACTGCATGTTTTGGCGCATAAAAACTGTCCCCCAAAATGGGATGTCCCAACTCCTGCAAGTGAACCCGCAGCTGATGCGAACGGCCGGTTTTTGGGTGAAGTTTCATGCGAGTTGTTTCCTCTCCTCGAGAAATCACTTTCCAGTCTGTGATCGCTTCGCGCCCAAAATAGGTATCGACCATTTGTTTTGGTCGATAATACCAATCGGTGCGCATTGGAAGATCAATATGACCCTCATTTTCTTTCACAATGCCAATAACCTCCGCAATATAGGTTTTATCTGTTTTGCGTTTTTCAAATTGCAGGCCAAGGTGCCGATGAGACGCTGGATTTAACGCCATGATGAAAATACCGGAAGTTCCTCTGTCCAGCCGGTGCACAATCCGGGCCCTAGGATATTCTTTTAATGCGCGGGTTTCCAAACAATCCGCATGCTGGGTTTCTTTGCCAGCAACGCTGAGAAGATTGGCGGGTTTTGAAAGAACCAAAATATCATCATCTGCATGAAGGATATCCAATCCATCATCAGGGGGTGGCGTGTAAATAAATTTTGGTGGCGGCGAGTTTTTACTTCTCGCTAACGGACCATGAAAACCTTTACGCATTGATGAGTGTTTCAATCGTTCTAATTAGCAGCGCGATATCTTGATCGCGCGATAAGCGATGATCGCCATCTTTGATCAAAGTCATGGATACATTTTCATTTGGCAAATGTGATACCAGTTTCATGGCATGTTCATAGGGTACATCAGGGTCATTCATTCCTTGCAGAATATGCACAGGACAGCCCGTTTCAATCATTCCCTTCATGACACGGTTCTCATCGCCATCATCAAATAGCGCCTTGGTGAAAACATTCGGTTCATCAGAATATTCTGATGGCTC
The DNA here is from genome assembly GCA_011087745.1 of Hyphomicrobiales bacterium. Lineage (GTDB taxonomy): Bacteria > Pseudomonadota > Alphaproteobacteria > Rhizobiales > Rhizobiaceae > JAALLB01. Next base: position 2,644 of record JAALLB010000246.1, read on the forward strand.
TTCCATATATCCGCGTGTTTCAAGTTGCATTTTTTGGTCATTACTCAAATTTAGCTTCATAAGTTCATGCGGAAAATCAGGTGCGGGGGCAAGTAGGAGCAGCGCCTTTAACCGGTGGCTTTCATCGCGCTTTGCAAGTTCCTGAACCATTCGAAGCGCAACCCATCCACCCATGGATGAGCCGACTAAAACGTGAGATCCCTGCGCACATTTTGCATCAAATACAGCCAGACTTTCTTCTAGCCATCTCGAAATTGTGCCATCCGTAAATTCACCGCCGGATTCCCCATGCCCAGAATAGTCGTGACGGCAAGAAGCTTTGCCATTTTCAGATGCCCATTGATCAATCGCCTCCGCCTTTGTGCCAATCATGTAGGAACGGTACCCACCAAGCCAAACAACACCAGAGGATTTACCTTCACGATGTCTTATTGCTATTTTTCGGGTGTTTTGACCTTCGCCAACTTCTATAAATTCAGGTGCTTCTTGTGTCATATTTTGCTCGCTATACCCATCCTACTCCAAAACCCGAATGTTTTGGTGTGATATGATACGAA
>JAALLB010000010.1 GCA_011087745.1 Hyphomicrobiales bacterium
AGCCTGAAACGTCAACCCCAAATAATCAGATTTTCAAGGACTCGGAGTATACATGTATTTTTATCATATGTAGTTTCGATATATATCATTTGGACATAAATGTGAAGATTTTATGTTTTCTGGGGGGAAGAAAAATTGTCACATCAATAAAAATTCAACTTCACAAAAATTTCACTTGCAATTCTAATTTATCTATCTACTATTAGGTAGATAAATTTATTTGGCCGCTATCGGCCAGCAAGATTGAAAAAAGGAAAATCTGATGATTGGTTATTCAACAATTGGTGTTAATGACATTGAAAATTCTAAAAAATTCTACTGCAACTTGTTTGATGCTGAAGTTCAAGTTGATGTTGGTCGCCTGGCGATGATTGGCAAGTCTTCAAATGAACCTATGGTTGCAGTTTGCAACCCGTTTAACGAAGAAGCCCCAAGCAGTGGTAATGGCTCGATGATTGCATTCCCGCAAGAATCAAAAGCGGCAGTCGATGCGATGTACAATAAAGCTATATCTTTGGGTGCAACTAGCGAAGGGGAGCCTGGCCAACGTATTGACGATGTATTTTACGGTTCCTACGTGAAAGACGCTGACGGCAATAAGCTCTGTTTTTATATTTTCGGATAAGCCACCAGTTCCCAGGGGCGGGAAATAGAGAGCTGGGATTGTATTTTCAAATGCAAACCCGGCTTTTTATATTTTGTGGAAATGATACCTTGCCATTCCAGTAGGGAAACATCAATTTTGGCAATACCTGAAAATTCAGTTCCGAGTGGAACCCGTGTAGGACAGACCTTAGACAGCTAGAGTACCAAGGCCTTTGCCCGGGTGTAATCAATTTTTCCAGAACCCAGTAGCGGAACGTTATTTACAACTTCAATGGCACTTGGTGCCAGTAGTTCTGAAAAACCACGTTTCTTGATTGCTTCAAGTATCTGACCACGTTCCAAGTCAACTGAAGTCGTCAACAATATGACTTTCTCTCCCTTTCGTTTGTTCGGGATAGAAACAACAGCATGGTCGTCATCGGGAGCCAATGGATTAACAATGCTTTCGATCAAGGTGAGGGAGACCATTTCGTCAGCAATTTTGGCAAAGCGTTTAACCCTTCCTTTAATGGCGACGAACCCTTCTTCATCGATATCAACAATGTCGCCTGTATCATGCCAGTCCGTTTCACGAGGTTGCAGAACACCTGGTTTGTCCGCCTTCATATAACCGAGCATCAGGTTTGGACCTTTAATGATGAGCTTGCCGCCATCATCAATACCACCAACCTTTTCCAGTTTGGCTTCAATACCAGGGAGTAGTTTGCCAACGGTGCCGATTTTTCGTTCTTCAATTGAATTCACCGCAAGAACCGGTGCGGTTTCAGTCATGCCAAAGCCTTCCAGTATATCTACTTCGAAGCGGTCTTTCCAAGTTTGTGTCGTTTCAAGTTTTACGGGTTCGGCACCGGCAACTACTATTCGCAAGGATGAAAAATCTTCATCTTTTGCCATGCGTGCATAGCCGCCTAAAAACGTATCTGTTCCAAAAAGAATTGTGGACTTGGTTTTGGCAACTGCCTTTGGAATAATTTTATAATGAAACGGAGAGGGGTACAGAAAAAGCTTCACGCCGAATATCAAAGGCAACATCATGCCACCCGTCATGCCAAGCGAATGGAAAACGGGCAATGCGCTAAATACTTTGTCGGTGATATGAGAAAACTTAACCTGTGCACGTATCTGAGAAAGATTTGCCAAAATATTGGCATGGGAAAGAACAACGCCTTTTGGCAGTCCTTCCGATCCGGAAGTAAATAATATTACGGCAGCTTCACTTGATTTAGTTTCTGCAAGGGGATTTTTGTAGGTTAGTGCAGATACGATTTTGTTGATAAAGTTTACGCTCTCTCGTATTTCCTCCAGCCAAATAAACTTAAATCCAGCTGTTTCCATTGCCTTTATGAGTTCGTGAAGATCGCCTTTTTCAACGAAGGCATGAGAACACAAGACGGTTTTTATGGCGGCTGTTTCACATGCCGAAACAACCGTTGATGGACCGGCGCTGTAATTGAGCATTGCGGGAATGCAGCCCAATGATTGTAGTGCTATTACGGTTACTGTGCCACCGGAGGCATTGGGTAAAAGCACACCAACAGCTTCGCCAGTGCTCATGTGTGATTTGAATTTTCGAGCTAAGACATTGGCACCTATAAGCAGTTTTTTGTAGGTTAGACTGCCACCGGTTGCGTCTTCGATTATGGGTTCGATGAGCCAAACTTATTGCAAGAGTCCACAAGAGCAGCAAATAGCGTTTTACCCTCGAACTCGGATTTAAATTCAGCCATATAATTTCCTCCCGCCATGACTATCACAACTAGAGGTTAAGGTTTCAAGTCAAGAAAAGCTTATTTGCGGAAAGAGCTGGCCTCACGGTCGTAAATTTGGCCGTTTTGGATAAGTTCGGCAGATACAAGTGCCATCAAACTTTCAGCAATTGCTGATGGGTGAGCAATTGTATCAGGGTCTTCGCCCGGCATTGCTTGCGCGCGCATGGCTGTTCGCATGGGTCCGGTATTGAGCATGTTGATGCGCATGTCGGTTTTTTCGCATTCAGCGCTCCATGTTTTAACAAGAGCCCGCAGCGCAGATTGAGATGCAGTATATGGTCCCCAAAACGGTTTGCATTTATCAGGTGCGTTTGCTGTCATGAAAACGGCGCGAGCATTCTCTGATAGCCTCAGAAGCTGCGAGGTAGACCGCATCAACCGGTAATTTGCTGTAACGTTAAGATTTGTTACTTTATCAAATGACTTGGGATCGATGTGTTCAAGCGGAGACAAGTCGCCCAATGTGCCCGCATTGGAAACCAGAATGTCCAGTTTTCCCCAGCGATCATAAATTGAAGCACCTAGGCGATCTATCGCTTCAAAGTCTGTAAGATCAAGCGGGACGAGGGTAGCTGTTCCACCGGCTGCTTGAATTCCATCATCAAGTTCTTCAAGACCACCAACGGTACGGGCGATGGCGATAACATGGGCGCCAGCCTTTGCCAGTGTTAAAGCGCAGTGATATCCAATGCCGCGCGATGCGCCGGTAACTAGCGCCAGTTTTCCTTCAAGAGACTTCATCGATTAGCCGTTTGCTTCTGACAATAATGCAAGGTTTGATATATTGTCTCTATCATCATGATCGGTCAGAGCTGTTGGATATTCAGCTGAGAAACAAGCATCACAATATTGAGGGCTATCATTGTCGCGACTCGCTTCACCCGCAGCGCGGTAAAGGCCATCCAGTGAAATAAAGCTGAGTGAGTCAACACGGATGAAATCCTGCATTTCTTCAATAGACATGCGGGAGGCAAGAAGTTTATGAGATTCTGGCGTGTCCACACCATAAAAACATGAAGCGCGAGTTGGTGGGCTGGCAATGCGCATGTGTACCGATGCAGCACCTGCTTCTCGAACCATTTGAACGATTTTTTGTGAGGTTGTACCTCGTACAATAGAATCATCAACCAAAACAACGCGTTTGCCCTCAAGCATATGCCGGTTGGCGTTGTGCTTTAGTTTTACGCCCATGTGACGGATTGAATCTGAAGGTTGAATAAAGGTTCGTCCAACATAATGGTTTCGGATAATACCAAGCTCAAATGGTAATCCGGTACCTTGTGCATACCCAATGGCAGCAGGAACTCCGGAATCTGGTACAGGCACAACAATATCAGCATCAGCTGGTGATTCTTTTGCCAGTTCCACACCGATTTGCTTGCGAATATCGTAAACGCTATTGCCTTCAATGGTGGAATCCGGACGGGCAAAATAGACATATTCGAAGATACAGAACCGTTTCTTGGCTTCTTCAAATGGACGTAAACTTTTTACACCGCGGTCTGTAATGATAACCAATTCGCCGGGATCAATGTCCCGCACAAAACGAGCCCCAATGATATCAAGGGCACAGGTTTCGGACGCAAGAATGTAAGATCCGTCCAAATCACCCAGGACAAGAGGACGTACGCCAAGCTTGTCACGGCAGCCGATCAGTTTTTTGTTGGTAAGACCGACAAAGGAAAAAGCGCCTTCAAGTCTGCGAAGTGCTTCCTGTAAGCGGTCTACAAACATTGTTTCCTTACCCATGGCAATGAGGTGCAGGATTGTTTCTGTATCAGATGTTGACTGGAAGATTGCTCCAGCGCGTTGAAGCTCCTGGCGAAGGGGCATCGCGTTGGTGATGTTGCCGTTGTGAGCAACTGCGAAGCCACCGCCAGAAAATTCGGCAAAGAAAGGCTGAACGTTGCGCATTTCATCGCCGCCCGTTGTCGAATATCGTGTGTGACCAATAGCGCGCTGACCACCAAGACGATCTATAACGCTTTTCTTGGTAAAGGTGTCGCTGATCAGACCCATGTGCCGTTCCGCATGAAACTGCTGGCCATCGAATGAAACGATACCAGCGCCTTCTTGTCCACGGTGTTGGAGAGCATGTAATCCCAACGTTGTGAGGGCGGCTGCATCTTCGTTGTTGAAAATACCAAACACTCCACATTCTTCGCGGAGCTTATCATCATCAAGAAATGACATTTAGACCTCTTTCAAGGGTTTAGTAGCGGTCAGCTATCCTGACCTTCAGGTTTAGGGTCACTGGAAATTCCCAGTTTATCAAATACATATGCGCTTGGATCGTCGGGTATTGAATCGATAATGCTTTTACCAACTGAATCAATCATTGGTTTTGATTTGGCCTCAGTTACCCAAGTTGGTATTTGTTCAGAGATCAAAAATTCTGCGAACATGGTCAACACTGTCACCAGCAGGAACCCTCTGAATGCTCCAAAAATGAAACCGAGGGTTCTGTCCAAAGCACCAACGCGACTGTCAACAATCAGATCAGCAATTTTAATTGTAATCAGACTGACAATAATAAGTGCCACAATAAAGATAATTGCACCGGCAACGATCAAGGAAACAAGTTCATTGCTGGTAATTGAAGCTGTGTATCCAGCGACAAACGGGGCAAGGGATTTATGGAACAGGAATGCAAGAATGAGTGCAACAATCCACGATCCGATGGACAATACTTCTCTAGAGAACCCACGCACCATGGCCAGAAGGCCAGAGACCAGCATTAATAAAATGAGAATTATGTCCAGCAATTCAATTGGCATCGTGGACTAACCCCTATGTATATTCTGTTGTGTGAACGATTAGCTGGATTTTGAAAGTTTTTCCAGCCCTAAAGCACGTTCATGATGCTCGCTTGCACAATTAATATGTCGTTATTACGTTTTTTCTTTCATTGAAGAGATTTTTACAGCCAATTCTGTCAATTCCTTGATGAAATCAACTTTCATGCCACCACCATTTGATACATCATCACTGGCCGTTGAAGCTGATGCTTGATGAAAACCCAATTTGCTAGCTTCTTTTAAGCGTTGATTGGCATGCGCGACGGGTCTCGTAGAGCCCGAAAGGCTAATTTCTCCAAAATGTACGCTATCTGCCGGGAGGGGCACGCCGCAAAGCGAAGAAAGAAGTGCCGCTGCAACGGCCAAGTCTGCAGCAGGTTCAACAATTCTATAGCCTCCAGCAACATTGAGATAGACATCATATTGCCCAAGCTTAACCCCGCAATGGGCTTCAAGAACGGCTAAAACCATCGATAGTCGGGATGTATCCCAGCCGATAACAGCTCGGCGCGGTGTTCCAAGGGAGGATTGTGCAACCAGAGCCTGGATTTCTACCAATACCGGCCGTGTGCCTTCCATCCCCGCAAAAACTGCAGCGCCTGGTGATGATTCATTGCGTTCACCCAGAAAGAGTTCGGAAGGGTTTCTCACTTCCCGCAAGCCCTTGTCGGACATTTCAAAGACGCCGATCTCGTCGGTTGGGCCAAAGCGGTTTTTAACATTGCGCAAAATGCGGTAATGATGCCCGCCTTCTCCTTCAAAATACAAAACGGCATCAACCATGTGTTCCACAACGCGGGGGCCTGCAATTTGACCTTCTTTGGTAACGTGACCAACTAGAACGACGCAGGTGCCTGATTTTTTGGCATAGCGAATCATGGCCTGTGCTGCGGAGCGAACCTGCGTCACTGTTCCAGGTGCAGAATCAGCCAGATCTGTCCAAAGCGTCTGGATTGAATCGAGAATCAAAAGTGCAGGTGGCTCATCGTTTTCAAGTGTTGCGATGATGTTTTCGATGCTGGTTTCTGCTGCAAGACCCACATTTGGTTCGATTGCATTAAGACGAAGCGCTCGCATTCTGATTTGCGCAACTGCTTCCTCACCAGAAACATAAACAACCTTATGACCCTGTTTGGCGACAGCGGCCGATGCCTGCATAAGAAGTGTTGATTTGCCGATGCCCGGATCTCCGCCAACCAAAAGCGCGGAACCTTTTACAAAACCGCCGCCCGTAACGCGGTCCAATTCATCAATACCGGAGGCAATGCGCGGTGCCTGTTCGCTTTCACCGGCCAGAGAGACCAATTGTACAGGCGTTCCCTTGCGCATCTGTTTGCCAGGATTAGCGGCGATGCCCATGGATGGATTGTCTTCAATCAGTGTATTCCATTCGCCACAGCCATCACACTTGCCAGACCATTGATGATAAGAGCTGCCACAGGATTGGCAGACAAATTGAGTTTTGGATTTAGCCACAAGAAACGCCTCTTTGTTCTTGTTATGTTCTTATTGTAAAATGATGAGTTTGGCAAGGGGGTATTGGATTATCTAATTTCCCCAATATTCCCGAACATACCTTGCGCCAAGGGATGTCAGCAATTCGTAGCCGATGGTGCCACAGTCTCTGGCTGCATCATCTACCGGAATGTTTTTTCCGAATAATTCTGCCCATTCTGCTTTTTCAAGCACCTGTTCAGGAACATCGGTTACATCAACGGTAATGAGATCCATGGATACAGGGCCCAAAATAGGGGCAAAATGGCCATCAATCCAAACAGAACCACCCTTTAGCAGGGTATTTCTCAAGGGGACACCTGCGCCAGAGAGTGAGCGGTGGAAACCATCTGCGTAGCCGCCGGAAATAGTGGCTATTTTTGTAGGGCGGGTGAGGGTTGCTTCTGCGCCATAACCGACTTTTTCTCCACTCTTTGCATTGCGGATTTGCAGGATGCGGGAGAGTGCGGTCACGACTGGTTGCATCGGATTTGGTGTATTGTTTATTGCTTCACCGCCATATATCGCAATGCCGGGTCTGGTGAGATTGTAGTGGAAATCAGGGTGTGAGAGTGTTGCGGCGCTGTTCGAAAATGAATTCTCCAAGGTGTTGAAACTACTAACACATTTCTGAAATTTTTCGTGTTGCAGCCTATTGTGCTCGTGATCGACATCATCTGCACAGGCTAAATGGGACATCAACACCTTTGCGTTTAAACTTGAAAGCAATGATGCGTTTTTTGAAAGTGTGATCACTTCTTCCACGTCCATTCCCAAACGGTTCATTCCCGTATCTACGTGCAATGCACAACTGTTTCCCTTGCTGTGTTTTGCCCATAACGCAACCTGATCCGTGTTACCAAGAACCGGAATCAGCTTATTGTCTGAAATGGTGTCTAACGTATCTGCAAATAAGCCATTTAAAATGAAAATACGTGCACTGGGTGCAATAGCTCTGACGCGCTCCCCTGTTTCGGAGATTGCAACGAAGAATGTTTTGCATCCGGCCTTGGTCAATGCTTTTACAACCGGATCTACACCCAGTCCATATGCATTTGCCTTGATAACGGCAGAACATTCAGCATTGCCTGACAGCTTTTTAAGCTTTTGCCAATTTTGGACAAGCGCGTTTAAGTCGATGATGAGACGAGGGGCTGTAGACATGCTTTGTTTTACACTATTCCATGCGTTCAGGAAGGTAATCTTCTTCTGCGATATCAGAGAACCTTGTAAATTCGCCCTGGAAGCCCAGTTGAGCCGTGCCAGTTGGGCCGTGACGTTGTTTGGCGATGATGACTTCAGCCCGTCCACGAGCGCGTTGCAATTTTTCCTGCCATTTGACGTGTTCTTCCGTGCCTTCCTCAGGTTCACCATTTTGCAGGTAGTATTCTTCGCGATACACGAAGAGCACCACATCCGCATCCTGCTCGATTGAGCCTGATTCACGAAGGTCAGAGAGCTGAGGGCGTTTATCATCGCGGTTTTCAACCTGACGAGAAAGCTGGGAGAGGGCGATAATCGGTGTGCCCAGTTCCTTTGCCAAGGCTTTAAGGCCAGTAGTGATTTCAGTTACTTCCTGCACGCGGTTGCCGGCGTTTTTACCTGAGCCCTGCATCAGTTGAATATAGTCAATGATGAGGACATCCAAACCTTTTTGACGTTTCAGGCGTCTTGCACGGGCTGCAAGCTGGGCGATGGAAATACCACCCGTTTCATCGATGTAGAGCGGTGTTTTTGAAAGTTCATTTGCACAAATGGTCAGTTTGGTGAAATCGGCTTCGGTTATCTCACCGCGCCTGATTTTACTGGAGGAGACTTCAGCCTGTTCAGAAATAATACGGGTTGCGAGTTGTTCAGATGACATCTCGAGAGAGAAAAAACCAACAACACCACCATCAAGCGCAGAAGGAGAACCATCAGCCTCAACATCGCCCTTGTAGTTGTTGGCAACGTTAAAAGCGATGTTCGTGGCAAGTGAGGTTTTACCCATGCCCGGACGCCCGGCCAGAACAATCAAATCAGAAGGTTGAAGTCCGCCCATTCTTGCGTCCAATGCCTGAATGCTGGTGGCAATGCCAGATAGACCACCGTCGCGCTGATAGGCTGCTGCGGCCATATCCAGTGCAATGTTCATGGCATTACCGAAGGTATTAAAGCCTGCGTCGCTACCCCCTTTTTCTGCCAGGTCAAACAAACGGCGCTCAGCATCTTCGATTTGATCCGACGGTGAATTTTCAACCGGCGCATCATAAGCGATGTTCACCATGTCTTCGCCAATGGTAATGAGATTGCGGCGCGTCGCCAGATCAAAAATTGAGCGGCCATAATCTTCGGCATTGATGATGGTGGTTGCTTCTGCAGCAAGGCGAGCCAGATATTGGGCAATCGACATGTCACCAACTTTTTCATCAGCCGGGAGGAAGGTTTTGATGGTGACAGGGTTGGCGGTTTTATTAGCGCGGATCATTTCTTCTGCAACACGGTAGATTTCGCCGTGAATTGGTTCATTGAACTGATCGTGTTTTAGAAAGTCAGAAACGCGGTAATAAGCATCATTGTTGACCAGAATAGCACCCAGTAACGCCTGCTCAACTTCAATGTTATGAGGAGCGGTGCGATAACTTGCTTCTTGCTCATTGCCTATTCTTGGTATTGCGTCTGCCATCTATTTGTCCCCGAATTACCTTTTGATCCCAGAAAAGTTCTACGCTGAAAGTTACAGGATTCTCAATGCTCAATTTGTTTCAATGAGCGAAAAATATTCTTGTCACCGTTGTCCACATTATTCACAGGGGTGGAAAAATATTTTTGGTCTGATTGACAGACTATATATGATTCTCTGCTTGCAATTGCGAAATAAAAAAAGGCGCGATGAGGATTATCGCGCCTTATGATTCTTGAGATTTGGAAGAATTATGCTTTGGTTTCTTCCTTAGCCGCTTCTTCAGATGCTTCTTCTGCAGGGGCTTCATCTGCAATATCGTCGTCGCCAAGGTCTACGTCGTCAACATTTTCGAAAACTTCAGATAAATCAACTTCGTCACCTTCGTAGTCGACAACATCGTGTTCGAATTGCTCATCGCGGCCTGTAAGGTTTTCACCTGCAGCTTGACGCTCAGCTTCATCTTCAGAACGGGCAACGTTTACAGAGATATTTGCATCAACTTCCGGGTGAAGGATGATTGAAAGATCATGCAAACCAATAACCTTTATTGGTGTTGGCATGTTCACCTGGTTGCGAGAGATTTTGAAGCCGTTTTCTTCAAGTGTAGCTGCAACGTCACGTGTAGAAACTGAACCATATAGCTGACCAGTTTGACCAGCAGAACGGATAAGAATGTATGTGTTGCCATCGAGATTTTCCTTGATCTTGTCAGCATCAGCCTTGCGCTCGTCATTGCGTTTTTCCAAGTCAGCGCGCTGAGCTTCAAAAACTTCGCGGTTCGTATTATTTGCGCGCAGCGCTTTTCCTTGCGGTAAAAGAAAGTTTCGTGCGTAGCCTGTTTTTACCGTTACTTCATCGCCCATCTGACCCAATCTGGCGATGCGCTCTAGTAGAATTACTTGCATTTGTTTTTTCCTTTCAAGAAAAATTTTATTCCGCGTTTGGCGGAAGATTTGTTGAATTGTTTGATTGATTAAAAGTTCGCAAAACGCCACTTATTGAGAACAAGTAGAGTATTGGGTACAAGAAGAAGATTGCGGCATAGCTTGCAATGACGAGTGCAATACCTGCTGGATTGTTCCGAGCCCGTCTGTGCACGTTTGCCAGACCTAGTAATGAAAAAGCCATCACGAATGTGCCTGCAATAATCAGCACTGAAAACTTGGCGATCCCGCTTAGGACGAATGATAAAAGCAAGCCACCCAACATGATACCGACGGCGATTTTTGGCAGACCCGCATCAATCACAATATCATCTTTAGGGCGAGGCATCATTTTTGAGAAACGGCAAACAATTGCTGCCAGATGAAGACTGACGATGTGAACAATGAGCCAAATACCTGCAAAAAAGAACGGCAACACAGTAAAAACCGTTGTCATTAGCGCTTTCGTATCTTCTTCCGTCAGTGGTTGAGTTGGAGGATTTGCCTTAAGGGCTTCCTGCACAGCTTGTGAAAGAACCGGAGATAGTTGTTCTACATTGTAACCAGATAGAAAATCCAGAACTATTAAGCCAAGCGAGAGTATTACGCATAAGTTGAAGAACAGGCGAGGCAGCGGATACCATTCCATACCCCCGTTAGTTTCTTGGGCCAGATTGGCCTGGTGGCCAATAATTGAGGCAGGAATTGTAAAAGCAATACCAAGGCCGATGGCAGCTTGCGGATTGATGGCGGTTGCCGCAACCATGATGGCCAATATGGATGAGCCAACACCAACAGAGGTGCCTTGAGAAAGTGTCGCTACATAGATCGGGAAGGCAGCGATTAACAACAGGGGAGATGCGCCAACACCCACTCCGAATGAGGCCATAACGCATAGTGCAGAGGCAAGCCCTGCAAATATAGATATGATGATCGCCTTTAGGCTCATGTCGCTGTCCTGCTTATATGGCTTTCGCCAAACAGTTAGAGGCAAAATTGCCCAACTTGGTTTCAATTGTTTTTTGCCCAACTCCAAGGGCAGATTGAGGGGAGGTGAACCACCCCTCAAGAATTCAATTAGCCAATCACGTATGGCAATAGACCAAGGAAACGTGAGCGTTTGATTGCTTGTGCAAGCTCGCGTTGTTTCTTTTGGCTCACTGATGTGATGCGTGAAGGAACGATTTTGCCGCGCTCAGAAATGTAGCGTTGCAATAGTTTTGTATCTTTATAGTCGATTTTAGGAGCGTTTGCGCCAGTGAACGGGCAAGACTTCTTGCGGCGATTAAATGGACGACGGCCGCCTGATGTTGATGCGATAGCCATGATTTATTCTCCTTCACTTGCAGGTTCTGCAGCTGCTGCGCAGGTGCATCACGGCGCGGACGATCTTCGCGGTCATTGCGGCGCGGGCGATCATCACGGTCTGATTTTTTCATCATTGCTGATTGACCTTCTTCGTGCTCTTCAACACGAATAGTCATGAAGCGAAGGATGTTTTCGTTGATGCGCATTTGACGTTCCATCTCAGCCAAAGCTGCTGATGGTGCGTCTACATTCATGTGAATGTAATGGCATTTGCGGTTTTTCTGAATGCGGTAAGCTGCGGTGCGAAGACCCCAGTTTTCAACTTTACCAACAGATCCGCCGTTTTCTTCCAGAACAGCTTTATACTGATCTGCCAAAGCTTCAGCCTGTTGGCTTGAAATATCCTGGCGAGCCAGGAATGTGTGTTCGTATAGTGCCATTAAGATGCCCCTTTACCTAAGTTTTCATTTTCAAACCAATTGCGCAAAGCCTTCACGCCGCCTTTTCAAAGCTTAAAAGCTGATAGGAAAGGCATTTTGACGGTCGAGAGCGGAGACACGGAAGGACGGGAACTCTAATTTCCCTCTTGTAAAAAGATACAAGCCATCGTTCAGCCACCAGCAATTCGGTCTGAATGAGGTAGTTTATAGGGGAAACGGAGGGGAATGCAAGCCTTTAATTACGACCTGCAAATACCGTCACAAGAATGTCCCAATCCTGCGCTAAACAACACGTAATACAGGGAAACAGAATAATGACTGATTCAGAGAAATCTGCGCCTTCTGCTTCAACCCCATCCGTTAAGAGTAATGAAGCACAAAAGCGCTTTAATCCACCCAATGCCGTGACGAATATCAAGCGAGCTCGTTCACACAGGTATTTGTATGGCGGCATGCTTTTTCCTTCGCGTGTTATTGCAACAAAAGAAGCGCAATCGCTGGAACGTGAAGTTAAATAAGCCAATATTTCGCAAACCGACCTTCCGAAGCGTTATGTTTCATAGTATTGAGATGTGACTCGGGAGGTTTTTCATGTTTGCAGGTAAGATGAAGATTGGCATTTTGGCATTCACATTGTTTGGCATGCTCTCAATGTTTATTGGACCATTGCAGGCTTTGGAACTCAAACCACACAAAGACCGTTTTTTTAAGAATCGCAAGCCGATTGAAGTGAAGGATAACGGTGATTTTCTTCGTCTGCCTTACGATCCCAAGCGCGATATTAACAAGCGGGATGAGTTTCCGGTTCGCAAGGTTTGGGGTAAATATGTTTCTTCCAAGCCCAAACGGCACCAAAAAGATTTGAGCATCACGGCCAATGGTCGCTAGGTAACCCATTTTGCCGTTGGCAGGCTGGATGGCAACGCAACCATGACAGTGATCTTTTTGCACGGCCGGGATGGCAGTCGACATCTTGGATTTTTGGATGAAAAATTTGGCGGTAATTTTAATCGGGTCAAAAACCTGATGTTCCGAAACGGCGGGATATATATCAGCTCTGATTTTGCCAATTTTGAGGAAGAGGGCCGAAAGGACATTGAAGCGTTGGTGTCACATTATAGAGCCAAAACAAGCGGCAAGATAGTTATTGCATGCGGGTCTATGGGCAGTTTCTTGTGTTGGAGCTTAATGAAAAACAAAAAATCAAATTCCATGATTGATGCCTATGTGCTTATGGGCGGCTTCCCTGACCCGGATTTTCTGGGGAGTGGCAAACTAAACGTTCCGGCAGGCAAAAAACCGATATATTTTGCCCATGGCAGTATCGATTATGTCTACAAATGGCAAAGCGTCTATGATTACTATTCGAAACTAAGAGCCAAGTCTCTAGGCTATCCTATTCGCATGGCACTGTATGATGGTGGTAAACACGGAACGCCGGTACGGATGATCGACTGGCGAGTGGCATTGAACTGGATTGCCAAACAGTAGGGAAATGCTGTTGGAGAGTTCAGTCAAAACCTTGACACTCCACTTTCCAAACTCCACAAGAGTTGAAGTTTAAAAATTTCAGGGATTCCACATGTCTTTAGCAATTACATTTCCAGGGCAGGGCAGTCAGGCTGTTGGTATGGGAGCAGCTCTTATTGAAGCATCGAGCGCTGCCAAAGCGGTTTTTGACGAGGTTGATGAGGCGCTCGGCGAAAAACTATCGACGATAATTCTTGAAGGCCCTGAAGAAACGCTAACACTAACTGCAAATGTGCAACCTGCCTTGATGGCTGTATCCATTGCCGCTTTGCGAGCTTTGGAAGAAAAAGGCTTTTCATTGAATGATAGTGCCGCTTTTGTTGCCGGGCACTCTTTGGGCGAATATTCGGCGCTTTGTGCAGCTGGTACATTCTCGATTGCTGACACAGCACGCTTATTGCGTATTCGCGGCAATGCAATGCAGGCAGCTGTTCCTGTTGGGCAAGGCGCAATGGCCGCCATTATTGGTTTGGAACAGTCAGATGTTGAGCAAATTTGCCAAGATGTCTCGGGAGAGGGTTCGTGCCAAATCGCAAATGACAATGGTGGTGGTCAGCTGGTAATTTCGGGTTCCAAGGATGCCGTTGAAAAGGCTGCAGGCCTTGCAAGTGAAAAGGGTGCGAAACGAGCGCTCTTGCTGCCTGTATCTGCGCCATTTCATTCCGCTCTTATGGGACCCGCAGCCGAAGCTATGGCAGAAGCGCTTGGCGAGGTTACAATGAATGCACCTTGCGTGCCATTGGTTGCCAATGTATTGGCGGCACCAACCTCTGATCCGGATGAAATAAGAACCCGGTTGGTGGAACAAGTTACTGGCCAAGTTCGCTGGCGTGAAAGCATTGAATGGATGGGTGCAAATGGCGTTACCCAATTAATGGAAGTCGGGTCCGGTAAAGTTTTAAGTGGATTGGCGCGACGTATCAATCGCGAGCTATCAAGTGTGGCTGTTGGCAATCCGGATGATATTGAAAAAGCTCTGGAAGCTGTTTCATCATAATTTTTAGGAGAATTTGAATGTTTGATCTAACTGGCAAAAAAGCCCTTGTTACTGGTGCTTCTGGAGGGATCGGTGAAGCGATTGCAAGAATGTTGCATGCACAGGGTGCAACAGTTGGCCTTCACGGTACGCGCGAAGAAAAATTGCAGGCACTTGCAGGTGATCTTGGTGATCGCACAGTTGTTTTGCCGGCAAACCTTTCTGATCTGGAAGAAGCATCTGCTTTGGGGAAAACTGCAGAGGAAAAGCTGGAAGGTGTGGATATTCTGGTGAATAATGCTGGTATCACGCAGGATGGTCTGTTTGCCCGCATGTCCAATGAAGATTGGGATGATGTGATGCGGGTCAATTTAACAGCGGTTTTCCGTCTTACCAAAGAAATTGCCTATCCGATGATGCGCCGTAAGGGTGGCCGGATAATCAATATCACTTCTATTGTGGGTGTTACAGGTAATCCGGGACAGGCAAACTATTGTGCCTCCAAGGCAGGGATGATTGGTTTTACGAAATCTCTTGCTCAAGAAATTGCTTCCAGAAACGTTACTGTGAATTGTATCGCTCCAGGATTTATTTCATCCGCAATTACAGAAAAGCTGAATGACAAGCAAAAAGAAGCCATAATGGGCGCAATTCCAATGAAAAGGATGGGTGAGGGTAATGACATCGCTCCTGCCGCACTTTATTTGGCAAGCGCAGAAGGCGGCTATGTTACCGGGCAAACGCTGCACATCAATGGCGGAATGGCGATGGTATAAACAGGCCAGTTTTAGTTAATTTTTCTGCTTGATGACCCTAGTAGTTTGCAACAAACTGTGTTAATCGACCGCAGAATTTAGAAATTTTTGCCTTGTAATTTGTTACAGGACATAGCATTTAAACTAACAGAATGTCCCACGATTGGGACCAAACCAACAGTCGAGGACTGATACATGAGTGAAATCGCAGACAGCATCAAAAAAATCGTAGTTGAGCATCTAGACGTGGATGCTGACAAAGTAACTGAAAACGCTAGTTTTATTGATGATCTTGGCGCTGATTCATTGGATAACGTAGAGCTTGTGATGGCTTTTGAAGAAGAATTCGACGTTGAAATTCCTGATGATGCAGCAGAAACAATTCAAACTGTTGGTGATGCAATCAAATTTGTTGAAAAAGCAAAAGCATAACTTTTATTGCAAGAATCTATTGTGTTGGGCGGTCTTTTGGCCGCCTTTCGCGTTTCTGGGGTTATGATAGCCAGGGTTGTTGATAACTCTTCTGCATCTATCATCTAAACACAAGACGCTGTAAATATTATACAAAATTGAGGGCGAATCTGTATGAGACGTGTTGTTATTACTGGTGTTGGTATGGTTACTCCTTTGGCTTGTGGAGCTGAGGAAACCTGGGCGAAAATTTTAGCTGGCGAAAATGCAGCTGAACGCATTGAAAACTTTCAGGTTGATGATGTAGCTGCTCAAATCGCATGTCAAATACCTTTTGGTGATGGTTCCAATGGTACATTCAATCCCGATGATTGGATGGAGCCCAAGGAGCAGCGCAAGGTTGATCCATTTATTATTTATGGCACGGCTGCATCTGATATGGCGCTAAATGATGCTGATTGGCACCCAACGAAGGATGAAGATTGTTTCCGTACAGGTGTACTTTTGGGTTCGGGTATTGGTGGTCTTCAGGGTATTGAGCAAACATCACTGACTTTGGCTGAGCGGGGACCACGCCGTGTTAGCCCGTTTTTTATTCCTGGACGATTGATTAACTTGGTTTCTGGGCAGGTATCCATCAAACATGGCCTTAAAGGCCCTAACCATTCTGTTGTAACTGCTTGTTCAACGGGTGCTCATGCAATTGGCGATGCCTCTCGACTAATCATGTTTGGTGATGCGGATGTTATGGTTGCTGGCGGAGCAGAGTCTCCTGTTTGCCGGCTTTCCATGGCAGGTTTTGCGGCCTGTAAAGCACTTTCAACGAGTTATAATGATGATCCAAAGAGTGCTTCTCGTCCCTATGATAGAGACCGCGATGGTTTTGTAATGGGTGAGGGCGCTGGTACAGTTGTGCTGGAAGAGTATGAACATGCCAAAGCACGCGGTGCCAAGATTTATGCCGAAGTTGTTGGCTATGGTCTTTCTGGTGACGCATTCCACATTACAGCACCGTCAGAAGATGGTGATGGAGCTTATCGCTGTATGAGTTCAGCATTGCGGAATGCAAAGCTGGATGCAAGTGAAATTGATTATATCAATGCCCATGGTACTTCCACTATGGCAGATACTATAGAGCTGGGTGCTGCCGAACGCTTGATGGGTGCTGCTGCCTCAAAAGTATCAATGTCATCAACTAAATCAGCGATCGGTCATTTGTTAGGTGCTGCAGGAGCTGTTGAGGCAATATTCTCAACACTTGCCATTCGGGATCAAATTGCACCTCCGACCTTAAATCTGGATAATCCTGAACGTGAGACAAAGATTGATCTTGTGCCAAAGGAAGCCAGGAAACGCGAGATTAATGTAGCTCTTTCAAATTCGTTTGGTTTTGGTGGCACAAATGCTTCTTTGATATTGAGGAAAGTATAGCGCATTCGCGGATATAGGATGTGGTCATTTTAATTTGCAAGTTTTTGGTATTCGGAAAAATGCCATAATCTTCGTCGAAATAGAGTTGAGAAAAATTGAATTGGGAATGCGAAGTTGAGTGATACTCCAGAAGATATTAATGCTGGCTTTGGCAGACGTAGCGCTCTTGCTTCCAATGGTGAACACTTAGAGGCGCAATCCCCTACCAAGGCACTACAAGCCAAGGAAGTTCCTTTACCCCCCAAGCGCAGTAAATCTGCCAGGGGTAATTTTATTGTTTTCATGAATTTTATGATGAGCTGTTTGGTGCTGGTTGTGCTGGCACTGTGTTTGGTTGCACTTTATGCAAAAAGTGAGTTCGAGAGTGCCGGGCCACTGGACGCGCCGCAAACCGTTGTGATTAAAGAAGGTTCTTCCCTTACAAAAATTTCGGATCAACTGGCAGCAAATGGCGTGATTGAAAACAAGCTGATATTTAGTCAGGGTGTTAAGGTGCTTCGAGCTCAAAATTCTTTGAAGGCTGGAGAATATCTCTTTAAGCCTCAGATGAGCATGTACGATGTTATGGAAACCATTCGCTCTGGTAAGGGGATACTTCACAAAGTCACACTGCCAGAAGGGCTTACGGTTTTTCAGATTTTTGAACGAATTGCGAAAAATGATATTCTTGAAGGTGCGCTGCCTGTAGCACTGCCTGAAGAGGGTTCCTTGATGCCAGACACCTATCCGTTCCAACGTGGTACAACGCGTGTTGAAGTTGTTGAGCGTATGAGACTGGCTCAGCAAAACTTCCTTGCCTCAGTGTGGGCTAAACGGATTCCTGATCTGCCAATTTCTTCTCCGGAAGAACTGGTTACTTTGGCTTCTATCGTTGAAAAGGAAACTGGCAGGGTAGATGAGCGCTCTCGGGTTGCATCCGTGTTTATCAATCGTTTGCGCAAGGGAATGAAACTTCAATCCGACCCAACTATTATATATGGAATATTTGGCGGTGAAGGTAAGCCAAAGGACCGTCCGATTTACAAGTCGGATATCGAAAAGCCAACGCCGTACAATACTTATACTATTCCAGCGCTTCCACCTGGACCAATTGCAAACCCGGGTCGTGCTGCGATGGAAGCGGTTGCCAATCCATCTCGTACTGATGATTTATTCTTTGTAGCAAATGGAACCGGGGGACACGTTTTTGCGAAGAGCCTGGACGAGCATAATCAAAATGTTGCGCGGTGGCGACAGATTGAAAAACAGCTAAAAGAACAAAAAGAAAATGAAGCCAGCGAAGGTGAGACTCAACAAAATTGAGGATAATTCACACATAGCTATGGGGGCGATATGACACTGCAGAGCATGACCGGGTTTGCCCGTACTCAGGGGCAATTTATGGACACTTCCTGGGTGTGGGAACTACGCTCTGTGAATGGTAAGGGGCTAGATTAAGATTAAGGGTACCAAGCGGATATGAAGCTGTAGAAGCTGCTGCCCGGAGCGAACTTTCAAAGCATTTCAAACGCGGTAATATCCAAATTAGTTTATCTGTTACCCAGTCTGCTTCAGCGACAATTCCATACATCAATCAAGAAGCTGCACAATCGCTTTTATCGGCGGCTAAAGAATTGCAGGCAACAGTTGGCGGTGAACTACCAACAGCTGCTGAACTGATGGCCATGCGCGGGGTGGTGGAATTGGGTGAAAAAGAACTTGATGATGATGCCAAGGCTATGCGTAATTCAGAAATACTAAAGAGCCTGAATAGTGCAGCCAGTGCGTTGGTGGAGGTACGTCAAAGTGAAGGCAGTGCGATTGCCCAAGTACTAAGGGCCTGGTGCGAAATTAACGCTTCGATTTTTATGACTTGTAGTCTGGGCAAAATCCTGGATGCGGTTGATCATGAGCTTGCGGATGAGTTGCGGCGGCGGCAGAATTTGCCGATATCACCAATTTTCAATGCGGCCATATATCGCTGCGGCCCGCCTGTTTTTTGAGCTTCTTGATGCGATGACGCCGATAAGCGTCGATCTGCCTGAACAGCGGCACTTTCCGGTCGAACGTCAGGTGGGTGATCTACCGCATGCACACATCTTTGCTGAAGGTGACCGGATGGGTCTTTCCATGTGA